>JAFXYU010000088.1 GCA_017541565.1 bacterium
CAAATTGCCGGGCATTTCCATTGATGGTAAGAAAATAGTTTTAAATATTGTCTCTCCTTTTTTTCCTGCAGATGCCGAAAAAATGGATAAAGTGTATAACAATCCGACAGATGATGATTTGGAACTTTATTCGGTAGAGTCTTTTTATCGGGATAAATTTTTTCAAATGGTAGAAAGGACTCGTCCTACCGAAGCGATTATTCATCTTCTTGGTCCTTTCAGTTTCTCTCAAATGATTATGAACAGAGAAGAAAATCAACTTTTGGAGGATAAGTTATACAGAAAATATGTTGTCCAAGCATTGACAGTGAAGGCTATGTGGTTTGTACGCAGAGTTAAAAATTTGTCTCCGAATACAACACCGCTAATTGTCTTTGAAGAACCAAGACTTAATGAATTTGGGTTTATAAACAAAACTTATCCTGAGGTTACAAAAGAAATTGTGGTGGGTATGTTTTCTAAAGTGTTCCAATCGCTCAAGGCTGCAGGTGCAGCAATATGTGTTCAATGTTTTAATAAATGTGACTGGCAGTTGCCTTTGGAAGCAGGTATTGACGTCTTATCTTTTAATGCATACACGAACCCTTCAAATATTTCAATTATAGCGGATAAGATTACCAAGTTTCTTGAAGGCGGCGGATACATAAACTGGGGCATTGTTCCCGTTATGAGCGAGGAAATGGTAAAATCTCTTACAACGGATCTTCTTGCAAATCGTTTTATGAAAACAGCGCAAGGACTTGTTGACGAAGGAGTTAAACGGGAACTCATTTATAGTCGTTCTATGGTTTCGGTTCAGGGTGAGTTTTACAACCTGCCTTTAATATTCACAGAAAAGGCTTTAATGGCATCAATACAACTTTCTGAAAGAGTTTTTAAGAAATAGTTTCATCTTCTTCAACAATTCCGTTTGAATCAATAAAAATAGTATTTCTAATAAATGCGTGTGCCATTAAAAGCAGATACGGATTCATCTCGTTTGTTGCGGAAAGGTTTACTTTTGCTTCTCTGTTTTCGTTCGTGTTGCTGTTTTTTGGTTGAATTGCCTCAATATCGACTGTTGTATTCATTGCGTGAGAAGAACTTTCTTCCATAAGACTTTTTTGTAGTGTACGTTTTGGAAAATCTTCCGAGCAAATTATGTAAATATCAACAGAATTTGATGTTGTGAGAGTAAATACGCCTTTAACGTTTCCAAAATTCTTGGTTTGAATTAGTACAGTAAGTTTGGAATCGTTTGATTCGTTTTCTCCCGATGCCGTTTCAACTTCGAGATCAAAACCTACGCCTTCATTAAGAGGAAGCCAAGGTAAATAAAGCATCATAAGGCTTTTAAGCGTTTGAGCGGGATTTCCGGATTCTGCCATTGATATACAAGAATTTATTATACCTAAGGTTTCTCTGATTTGTTCTCCTGTCATTCCGCTTTTGGAAGCGTTTGCCATCGCGGCAATAAGATGTGCTACTGCATGCTTGCTGTTCTTTAAGATCATTTCCGAGATTGCGGGCATTTGTATCATTCCGCTAAAAAACAGCATTACGGCATCTCTTTGTATATTTTGCGCTGTTTGTGCCTGAAGATTTTGTGCAATATTCAGCGGGATTTCTGATGTGTCATCAAAAATCTGTGAGAGAACTTTTTGGTTTTTGATTAACTCTTGTGCGGTATCGTTCAGTAAGAGCGTATTTATATTTACGGGGTTGTTTTTATTCTGGGCGGATAATAATATTTCACCCAATGTTTGCGGCAGTCCAAGCAAATTTTTTATATAGACCGAACGATCCATGCTGGCAATTTGGTTCATTTGGAGTTGATTTGAAAGCGCTTGAGTGAGTTGTGCAGAAGGTGCTGCTATACTTGGTTTTTGATTTGACAATGAAGAATTAAAAGTATTCACACCTGTATCTTGTTGTAATTTTATATCGCCCTCACGAAGTCTGCGAAGGTAAAGTTCGGGGTTTCTTAAACCGGCAAGTATTTTTCCGACATTCAATCCGTCCATAGTACCTATTATAACAATTTTATGAGTTAAATCAATATTTAACGCGCGTGATTAACTGGTATTATATTAAGAGATATGTTAGAATTTTTATGCTTGGATTATTTTGCGGAGAACTTTAGATATTGATGAATACTAATAATTGCGGTATCGAACCAAATAAAGATAGCAAGCGGGAAGATTTTATTTCAGTTGTTTTTTCCTGTGATGATAATTACTTTCAACATTTGTACTGTGCAATTGTATCAATGATTTACAACAAAAATGCATCCGATAGGATTTCAATTTATGTGTTAATAGAGAAACTATGTGACAAAAACGTTAAGTTGCTTGAAAAATTATGTGATTCAAATGATATTGCTCTCAGTTTTGTAAAGGTAAGCGGAGAAGATTTTAGGGCTTGTCCTATAAC
>JAFXYU010000089.1 GCA_017541565.1 bacterium
ATATGTATCAGGGAACGGTTCATTTCTTAGGGTGAAATGCCACCACTCGGAATCTATACCGTCAAATCCCGCTTTTATCATTGCATCGTGCAAAATTTTTCTGTTCTGTTTTTGTTTTTTGGTCAACTTTTTGTAATCGGGATGAGAAATTTCGCTGAATAAATCAAATGTTCCGCCCATATCAACAAAAGAGCCGTCTTTTTTAATCAAAGTCAAATCGACCGTCGAACCTCTTGTGTGAGAAGATTTTGTTGCGATATAACCACCCGCAACCAAATCGGATTTTTTTAAATCAGGGTAGAAATCCTTATCTCCGGCATTAACAGGGTCATTTATCCAAACAACAAAATTATCAACCGCTTTTTGGGGTCTGCAAGTATCCCAAATAAGCAATCTGTATCCCTGTTTTCTCAAATCCTCTGCCGCAACAGACAATGCACTTAGTCCTTCCTTTGTCATATATGCAACCGGCGCTTTGTACCCGTTTATTCTGCTTCCCGTAAAATTATTTGAAGAGTAATAGCGCATATCATACGCCGCATCATCAATTACGCTTGATACTTTTGCAAAATCACTTTTATCATAAGAAATTTGTGATGCTAATGTTACCTGTACAAAACTGAACAGCAAAAACATAATTAAAAATATTTTTCTCATTTTCCCTCACAACTTTTTATTTTGATTTTCTTATTTATACCTTTTTCAACAATTTTCCAAAATGAATAAAAATTATCGGATAAACAAATGTTATTACGAATCCCATTGAGAACGTTAGAACCATTGCAACTTTTGTATCTACAATATTCATTATCAAAAATTCAAGCAATACTTTCATCATTGTAAGAGTGATGATTGCACCGATTATTCCTCTTAATATACGACGTTTAACCGAAACTTCTTTCGGATTAAACGGGAAAAATCTTCTGCACAAAAAGCATCCGTTCAAAAGTCCCAGAGCAAATCCGTACACGACACAAGTAACATATATTTGTTTATAAGGGTTAACAAGAATTTCACCCCCGATATAATCAATTCTGTAATTATTAAAATAACAAACATAAATCAATGCTAAAACAGCAAAAACATTAATTGCAAGAGCTAAATACAAATATCTGTTTTTATCTTTTTCTGCCCAATCTATTATTTTGTTTATGATAAATATAAGCGTAAATCCTATCAGAAGTCCGGCAACTACATCCTGAGGAGTATGTACTCCAAGCCACAATCTTGAAAATCCGATAAGCAAAACTAAACCGATAAGCAGAAAGCAAAGAGTTTTTTTGTTTTTCAAAAGATATGCAACTCCGCCCAAAACAGATGAACTCATTGCGGAATGACCGCTCGGAAAAGAATACCCTTTTGCATACGGAATCGCAAGTTTGGACGGACAAATTCTTTCATCCAATACCCAAGGACGGTAAACACAAGCCAACATTTTAAATAAGTGGGCAACAAAGATATTCACTCCTTCAAGAGATAACAAATATACCCCTGCTCTAAAATCCACACACCAATACGCAATTGCGCATATTATGGTCGGAAGCCAAAATTCACCGAATATTGTGATTGATAAAAAGAACTTGTCAAAATTTTCCAAATAACCTGTCCTGTAATTTTGCAAAAACAGCAAAAAATCCGTCTGTGGTCCTATCCAACTCGGATTTGATAAACAATCAATCATAAATGCCTCCGATTAATTTATTTTAACAAAAACAAATTTCTTTGTCCTAAATTTTAGATTAACAATTTGACCGAATTAAAAATAACTGTAAAATAGAATATATGGAAATAACTTACGACAAATATTCTTTGATGGTCGATGGGAAGAGGGTTTTTATAAAAAGCGGGGCTTTTCACTACTTTAGAACTCCCGGGGAAGAAATGGCTCGCGACCGTTTTATGAAAATGAAAGCCGGCGGATACAATACCGTTGATATTTATTTCAATTGGAATTATCACAGCCCCAAACAAGGAGTGTACGATTTTTCCGGAATAAAAGATGTAAGAAAAGTACTAAAAGCCGCTAAAGATGCTGGTTTGTTCGTAATAGCACGCCCCGGACCATTTATTAATGCAGAAGTTAATGCCGGCGGACTTCCGTTTTGGCTTTTAAAAATGGAAGATGTTATTCCGAGAAACAGAGTCGGAACAGAATACAAATATTCCGAAAAATATATGGAATACATTACCGAATGGTATGACCAAATTATCCCCATCATAAGAGAGTTTGACAACGTAATCCTTTTCCAAATAGAAAACGAATACGCAACTGATACTATGGAAGAAGATTACATGTGCCAACTTTACAAAATGGCAAGAGAAAGGGGAATAAAATGCCCTATTTTCCATAATGACGCATATTTTGCAGGACTTTGGGCAAATTGCGTAGACATTTATGCACTTGACCTATACCCCTACATAAATCCTAATCAGAATTGGAGGCAGGATAATTTCTGTTTCGACACTCTCGATAATGTCGAAGATATTTTTCGATGCGCAAAAGAAGATTCCCCCCCTTTTATTGCCGAAATGCAGTCCGGTTGGTTCGACAAATGGGATGGCTCGGGTTATCAACATATAAGAGAGGCTCTTGGTGATGAACACATAAATATTATGAATAAAACTGCGCTTTCTCAGGGAGTAACACTATTTAATCACTACCTTGCCGTCGGCGGAACAAACTGGGCAGATTTGGCTTGCGACGAAGTTTACACAAGTTACGAATTTACCGCTCCGATTGATGAATTTGGAGTTATTCAAAGTAATTTTTACAAAGCAAAAGAGTTAAACTACTTTGTTGATTCTTTTGAATTTACCAAAACAGAACCAAAAGATTTCGACTTTTATCAGGAAAACATTTATGCAAAAATGCGTCATGATTTGATTAATGACTGTGACTGGCTGTTTTTGAGGAATTTGAACCAAGACGAAACCACTATTGAACTTCCGTTTGATAAATCCGTTCGTTTAAAGTCCTGCGATATGAAAATTTGTCCGGTTAATCTTAAACTCCTTGGATGCGACATAGAGTTCTCAGATGTTGAATTTTTCTCAAGACTCAAAAACGAAAACGAAGAAGCAATTTTTATGATATCCGACAAGGATGCAAATGTTTACTTATCGGATGGTACAGTAATTTCCGGCGACCAAAAAGATTTTGCAAACTTCTCCTATGAACGCAACGGCAAAAAAACTCAGATTATTTTTCTGACCAAGCATCTTGCAGACAGAAGTTGGTTTCTCGGTGACAAAATGATATTTAATGCAGACTATGTTCTTCCTAACGGCGCTGTCGCAGTAGAAAAAAATACAGAAATTGCATATTATGATTTGAAATATAAATTCGGAAAGAAAAACTGTATCATAAATGAATTTTCAAAAGGGCCCGATGTCGAAGAACTGAAAATATCAAATGTAGAATTCTGTTCTCCCGAAATAGATACCGACTATGACTATTCAAACTGGAAAAAGATTGTTTCAAAAACTGACGCATTTTCCTGCGATATTTATGACGAGTTTATTTGGTACAAAGCACAAATTCCAGATAATCTTACAGAAATCACACTGAGTGCAAGACACCTTTTTGCAGTCTACATCAACGGAAAAGAAGTAATAAACCGAAACAGTTATAAATTGGAAAAACTTCAGGAAGTGCCTGAAACAATATCGGTATCATTAAATAAAACCATATTAAATCGTGAATTGAATGAACTCACAATACTTGTCCAAAACCTTGGTTTTGACAAAGGTTTCTCCGGCGATACAAACAATCCGAGGGGACTTGTATTCTTTGAAACAACACCTCAAATTCCTGTGGAATTTTATGTCTGTGAAAAACTTGCACCTGAGCGTACAAAAAAAAGTGAAAGTGACAATCCTTACCTTGCAAAAATTACGGCTAATTTTGATGTTGAAATAAAAAGCAACGTATTTTTTGCAAAATATATTTCGTTTGAAGATTTTAGATGCAGACGTGCAACAATTTTTCTTAACGGAGTAAAAATCGGACGATACATAAAGCGCAGACATGTTCAGGATAAATTTTATCTTATAAACGAGTTTTTAAAACCGCATAATACGTTGGAAATAGTGGTCTGGGAAAAAGACAGAAACGTAAAATCCGCATGGGGATTTAAATCTGACTTAAAAAATGTTAGAATATTATTAGGAACATTCAAAATTTGTCAATTGTTTAAATAAGATGAGGTATAAATTATGGTTGTAGTCCCCGAATTTTTGATTAAAAGAATTTACCAAAAAGGTTCGTTAAAGAAACTTGAAAACGGAGCAAGCGTCGTTTTAAAAAATGTTTTAGGACCGGGTTTAATCAGCGGATTCAGTTATGTCAAAATCAATGACGTTGTATACGAGCCAAAAGATGTCAAATTTATTACCAACGGAATAGAAGTTACGGGAGAAGAAGTTTCCGAAGACAATCCCGTCGTATTCAGATTGGGACAATCCGGAACTCTCGTTATGACAGGTCAAAGTTGTGTAATCGAAGGCAAAAATACGATAGAAATCGCAGCCCTCAACCCCGAAGCAGGCAAGGTTCAACTTAATACGGAAGATATGGCATAAGTTCTGTGTTTATCTAAAATATCAGATTAATACTCGGATGCAAATCCCTTAACAATCATTGTCAAAACTTTTTCAATAAATTCTACTTTCTCCTTGCAGAATTTTACGTCTTTTTCTATGCTGGAATCAAGTTTCATTTGTTTTTCAGTATGTTCCATAATACACCTCTAAACTGCGATATTTATCCTACAAATTATATATCGGCATTTTTCTCCAAAACTTTAGTCATTTTTTTAATTTTGTTACACAAATTTACAATTTAAAACGGATTGTGCTTGTAATTAACACAATCCGTTTTAAAAATTTATTCAGATTATATTTATTTCTTAGGCTCTTTTTTTAGAAGTATCAAACAAATACCCAGAGAAATCAATGCAGATAAAATCCAGAAGTTTATTGCACTGTTCCAAGAGAATTTATCAATAATAAAGCCGGTTCCTATGCCTGAAAGTATTGAACCTATGTAGCCAAACATTCCGCAAAATCCTGTTACAGCGGATGCAACTTTTTTAGAACTTGATTCAACTGCAGACAACCCTCCGATTAAAACCTGTGGTCCGCAAGTAAATACACCTATTGCAGAAACATAAACATAGTCCATCATCGGGAATTGATTGACTTTGAACAAATATATGCATACAGCCAAAAGTGTTAGACATATAATATTAACAGGCGCTCTTCTGCCTTTAAAGAATTTATCGGAAACAAAGCCTGCACCTATTGTTCCCAATACACCGACCAATGGCAGAAAACTTATTATCTTTGCCGCATCACTAATCGTGTAGTGTTTCATATCAACTTGATACATTACAAGCCAGTCTATTGTTCCGTATCTTACGACATAAACAAAAATATATGCAATCGCAAGAAGCCAAACCGTAGGATTTTTGATAATGTATTTTTTGAAAATATCTTTATATGTATAATTGTCTTCCTCATCAGATTCCTTCACAGGCTCAACATAATCGGGATCTTTGTATTTTTCGATATCCGGTAAACCTATACTTGTCGGCTTATCCTGAAGATTTTTATAAAAGAAATAGCAAAAAATCATAGCAAAAATTGCCGGAACATAAAACACTGATTCCCATCCGTAGTGAGTAATCAAAAATCCGGAAAGAATCATACTTATATATGTACCAATTTCATGTGATGATGACCAAAGCGACCATTTCACACCGCGCTCTTTATTTGCAAACCAGTAAGAAAGGTTTTTTGCAATCGGCGGAAATCCCATTGATTGAAACCAGCCGTTTACACCCCAAAAGAATGCCAAAAGCCACAACAGAATTGAAATCGGCGGCAAACCAAAAAATGTAATTTCTGTCGGCACAAAATGCGCACAAACGACAAACAGAATATTCACCAATGCGGAAATAAAAAGTGCCGTAGGCAAAATTTTCTTTGCGTTTGTATTATCCGCAATAATTCCGTTAATAAATTTACCTGCCGCGTATGAAAAATACAGAGAACTTCCCAATAGACCGAGTTCAAGTTTACTGTACCCCAATGCTTCCTGAATAGCAGGAAGTGCTACCGAAATATTCTTGCGGCAGGTATAAAAAATAATGTACCCGAAGAACATTGATAAAAACAATCTCATTCTCCACATAGCATACGTTTTATCGATAACCTCAGCATCCGTAATCGGCTCGGCAGGTGCAGGCTCTTTATAAAAATCTTTTAGTCTGTTCAAAATTCCCATCTAAAAAAATCCTCTTCTCAATTCCCTTATATATTATAATATGGCACAAAAACAAAAAATAATCTTAAAAATTTTTATGCAACAGTCTTAACTTTGTGTTCGGACGTTTTCTGTTCATTATCAGATTTTGCTTTTTCTAACTTTCCTTTGAAATATGATGCCATTGGAGTTGCAACGAGCGGAGTAATAATTCTCTTTGTCAAAATTTGCATTGCAATATTTACGGTCAATACGGTGAACCCTAGTCTTGCAAGATCTTTTCTTTGTTTAATTTTTTGTTTTAATAATTTTGAAAATTCTTCATAATTGTGTTTTTTCTTCATTTCAGCAGTAAGAGATTCAAATGCATCTTTGATAACTTTTTCATCTGTTGAGAAGTATTTTAACTTGGCAAGTTTATTATCAAAAACAGATGTAATCAAATCTGCAATACCAAACGACATCAATAATTGAACACCTACGTTCATAATACCATTTGATAAGTCAAGAGCCGCAACGAAACCTCTCTGATCTTCCGGGATTCTGTCATTATTTAAAGATTGAATTGTATAATATGCACAGTTTACCGCATCTTTTGATACATTTGAAACTGTTGCAATCATTGCAGCTGTTGCAACGGTTGCTTTTGGGTTAGCAAGTTTTTCACCGATTTTGGATGAATAGAAGGCGTCGATGATTTTTGTGACTTTAGACATTAGTCATCCCCTCCTTCCTTCAATACGGCATTTCTTATTTGGCTTTTGATTTCTTCGACATTAACCCTGTTTTTTAATTCGCCAAGATTCTTATCAAAGGTTTCATCAATCATTTTATTCATTTCTTCAATTTTCTTGTCCATCTCTTTTTTCTTAGCAGACATTTCCGGCATAATCTTTTCCATAATTCTCGGATATGCCCAGTTGAGGAATCCGCAAGTCAGAGGCAACGTCGCCAGCGTAACGACAAGTCCCATCTGAGTATTCATTGTCTTAAACACTCTTTTTGCATCTGAAGTTCTTGAGCGTACAAGTTTTTTAACCTTTACATTATGTAAAATTTCTTCAAATGTAGTTCCTATATTTTTGATTGATGTAAAGTCTTTTTGTTGGTTTGCAGTTTCGTACTCTCTCATTACTTCCAATTTCTTGACAATATTTTCAGCAATCTCTTTTGCATCAAATCCGTCACGGAATTTAGCATCCAGCCCTAAATCTTTGATTAACTGGGTAGTATTTTCTACGGTACAAGTATCAATTGCCTTTTGGACACTTGCATTTTTAGAGCACAAGAATCGCGTAATATATTTTGCAACTGCTTCTGAAATTACATCCGCTTCGACCATTCTTTCGGCAGTTTCCTGAATCAAAACCTGTTTTTCTTTGCCGAGAGTTTTTGCTTTACCGTCAAGCATTTTTTCAAGGTGTTTTTTCAATTTTGTTGACCAAATGTCATCAATTTTTTTGCCGAATTTCTTTTCAATTTCTTCTTTATTGTTGGTTTTAAATTCATCAAAGAAGGAATCTTTAGCCTTATCAAGATAATCCTGACAAACAAGTTCTTTAAATTCTATCGTTTTATCTTTATACAACTTTCTGTATTTTGAAACTACTTCTTTTTCTGCCGCTATTTGACGTCTTTCAATTTCGGCTTTTACCTGTTTTTTATCCCATTCAGGATGTTCTCGTGTAATAATCGGTTTCAAATATTTTTCATGCGGTTTTGCTCTCAAATCTGCCCGTTTGGAAAGTGCAGGTGTTCCGTCAGCATTGGAAGTACTTGCTTTGCTTGCCATATAATCATTAAACCATTTAGTTATGGTAAGTTGCGTTACAACCGCAATAATTGCGGAAATCGGCTGACGCCAAGCCGAATACGCTTTTGTTTTTTCATCTTCTTTTGAAAACGGGTTAAATGCTATAAAAAGCGGACAAACAACTGCCGTCCCGACTGCAGTAACTAAAATATTAAGCGCCTCGCCCTGATTGTCACCTACATATTCCAAAAATTTTGCGAATTTATTGGAGTTTCTGTTCAAATGGTTAATAATGTCAGGACTCAGTCCCTTGTTTCTGAACGCAGGGGCGCTGTAATTCTGTCTTTCATAGACGTTAGCGTTTAATTTGTCTACTTTCATAACCGTTCTTCAATCTTTTACTGATACACACAAATGGGATATCTTCCTATATATATAAAAACACAAAAGTAATTAAAATTGCCATGCCAGAGGTGAATTATTACGAAATATTACAAATTAAGATAATTCATTAAACAAGCCTAAAAACGACTATTTTTGTACAAATATAAGGGGACGACCTTCGGTCGTCCCCCTAACATTAAAAACATCTAAGCCGCAGTCCACATTGCAGAGGCGTTCGTTTGAATTGCCGCAACGAGCGTATCAATATTTCCTGCCTGCTCGGTATCTGCAATAACTGCGCTTACACTGTCGTAGTTATTGGTTGAAAGCCATGCCGCAGTTTGCTGTGCAATTGTTGCAATCTGTGCGGAGGTTATTTTGTATCCGTCAGATGTCCATATATTTTCGATTTCGTTATTTTTGATATAAATTCCGTTTGCAAAATCTCCTGTTTTCAGTGAATTTTTGCCTTCGTTGTTTGTTACAATAACGTCATAATCACATTCAGAAGGATTTTCCGGATTGTATGATTTTACATTTACAAACAGATAAGTGTTCAAATTACCACCAATACTGTATCTTCCGTCAATCGTTCCATAGCTGTTGGTGATTGTTAATGAATCTCCGTTTCCGCCTTTATCGTCAATGATTGTTTTTTGGTCAAGGTAAGCATTATAGTAATCATTTCCGTTTGCTGCATATGATGAAACGTAGTTTGTCTCGGATTGAGCATAAATTGTATTACTTTCACCATAGGCTTTTACTACATCAACCGTTCCGGCTGTCGGGTCTTTTTTGTTTGTATAGTTTTCGACTGCCGGGTTGAAGTTTGTATATATAGATGTCCAGCTTCCGTTACTTACGATTGTATCACTGCCTTCTCTGCCAAAGAAAACGTTATTGTTATTATTTCCAAATATTAAGTCGTTATTTTCCGTACCTTCAACCGTTGTGGTTAAAGAAGTTCTTAAACCGTTTTCTGCCAAAACATCTGATAGATTTCTTATACATGCATAATCTGTTTGAGCAGATATTTGAATATTATTCATCTGTTCAGAGCTTACATTGCTAAAGTAATTTTCTATAAGAACAGAATCCTGAAATTCATTATCCACCTTGTTGTACAGTATCTTCAGACCGCAGCCTTCAATATCATAAGCCATATCTGAATATTTTATATTATCGTTGAATTGTAAACTGACTTGTCCGCTTCCATGTTGCGGGATTAAGATATCGTGTCCGTCACCTTTGTAAAAATGGTATGTGGTCGGGTATTCGGTATTTTGACCTCCGATAAGTATATCATTACCGCCGTTTCCTTTTATTGTACAGTAGGATTCGTTAGTACCAATAATTATATCATCACCGTCTCCCCCGTTATATCCGGTTGAGTTTCCGTATCTTACGGTTTTGATGTCACCATTACTGTCCTGTACCATGACGTTTTTATCGCTGTCATATAAAGTATAAACTTTTGCGTTATTATTGTATACGCCCAGATTTCCGTCAGGTAATTTGTGGAAAGTTAAATTGTTATCATAAGTTAAATCATTATTAAATTCATAATTTTCAAAAATGGCAGTTGCTGTTTTTGAATTAGCAGGAATTATAAATTTATTATCATCAGTCGGATATACCACAAAATCCGCATTGGAATTCAGGTATTCAGTTAAATTTATAATACCGCTCTCATAAGGTTTGTCGTTATTTTTTATACGAATATTAGGTTTCAGGTAACCCACACTTTCGCCGGATGAATATAAACAATCTTCAATAGTCAGAACCTGTTCGCCGCGTTTCAATATTAAGTCTGTTCCGCGAACTTCAAATGAATCAAAATTGATATCATCAGCAGTTGCTGCATCCATTCTTAAGTTTATTCCCTGAGTCCAGGATGCATTTTTAATAGTCAAGTTGCCTTCCCCTGACAGGAATGTTATCCACGTTGTTCCGTTTGCGTCGTTTAAATCAACAACGTCGTTACCCTCTCCTGTTTTTACATGCTGATAATATCCTGAACCTACGGAAATAGTATCATCTGAATATGTTCCGAAAACGTAATCGCTTTGACTTGTTCCGTTTTGACCTTCTGAGATTTTTACAATATTTACAGGAAAATCATTTGAGCCGTTAACGCGTGTATTGGTTGAAACAGTTCCATTCTTATTTCCGTTATCCAGATAATATTCTTCAACAATGATGACATCTCCGGTTGCATTTCCATTGTTATCGAGAAGTTTAACTTCAAGATTTGTACCGTTTTTAACTCCGACATACCCGCAGGAAGCGTCAGTATAAATATCAAGGTAGTTGTCATTTGAATGCATACCTTTAATTGTGACTTTTCCGTCGCCTTTCATCAAGTGTACTTCAGTGTTTCCCTGTTTTTCTGCACTTATGTTAACGATATCGTTGTCACCTGTGCCGGCAAAAACTTCTACAAAGTGGTTTCCTGCACCAATATTGATTGTGTCATTGCCATTACCGCCATATACGGTTGTGGTTGTATATAAATTGGCATTTACATTAACGGTATCGTCACCCTCCCCGCCGTATACAGTTCCGCTGCTTCCGGTTGCATTAATTTCATCATTGCCTGCGCCTGCAAAAACGACATTATAATTGCCGGAAACGGTTATTGTATCATCTCCGGAGCTGCCGCAAACAAATTTATTGTCTTCTGAAGTTTCTGTCGGAGTGTTATTAATGTTTCCTATATCTACGCTGCTGCCGTTTACAACAAAATTTTTAATTGAGTTTTTAGCGTTAACTCCTGTTATTCTGCCTTTTTTATCAACAGTGTAATAATCCTTGATTGTTATCTGGTCATCTTTTGTATACTTGATAATCAAATCTTTGTTATTCTTTTTTGTTCCCTGTTCATAGGTAAATGAAGATAAATCAGCATCATTAATTTGTATTGTATCTTCGCCTTTTCCGCTGTATACGGTGTCTTTTCCGTCGCCCGCATTGAAAACAAAGGTCGTATTACTGTTTGCGGTTGTACTTGCGTAGAGTTTGTCGTTACCTGTTCCGCCGGTAATTTCTTCCGTCATACCTGTTCCGGCTTTTATTGTGTCGGAATAGTTTGTATCTATGATTGTATCATTACCTGCGCCGCCGTTTATCGTAAGCCCTTTCTTTGTCCAGTCGGTTTGTATGACGGTTTTCTTTTTATCTTTGAATAGTTTGTAATCATCCTTACGGTTAATATAGTCGTTATGGTAAGTTCCTGCGTTTGAAGCTGCAACGATTTCACTTCTCAAATCTTGTGTAACCGAGTCTGATAACTTTAATTCAACCGAGGATGTGTCTGCAACCTTTTTGGTTTTATTATTTGTAACATCTTTTGTACCTAAGTTTACGATGGTAAATTCTTTTTCGTTAACTCCGTCATTTACCGCAACAACGAGGTCTTTTCCGCTGATTCTGTATGATACATTGTCAGGGTTTGATGTTATATTTGAAACATCAATTGTTAAATTTTCACCTTTTGTAAGATAA
>JAFXYU010000090.1 GCA_017541565.1 bacterium
GCCGCATCAATCAGCACATATTATGACAACGATTCTGCGGTTATCGGTTCAAATTTGGAGTATGCAGCAATTCATCAACTCGGCGGTCAAACCGGCAAGAACAAATCCGTTGAAATACCTGCAAGACCGTACTTATTCCTGACGGAGGATGATTACAATGAGATTAAACATAATATAGAGAAATATTTGGAAACTTAAAACCGTTTTATTTCACACCTTATCTATTTTGTATGGCATTATTGCCCGAAAATTATAAGGTGTAGCAAATAGAAAGGAGTAACAATGACTACAGTAGAACCAATCAGAAACAAAAAAGATGTCGAAAAAGTCGAGCGATATCTTCAAAAACAAAGTGCAAGAGACCATTTAATTTTTGTATTTGGTACAAATAGTGGTCTGCGTATCTCTGATATTGTCGCACTCAATGTCGGTGATGTCAGAAACAAAAACTATGTTCAAATTATTGAAAAGAAAACAGGCAAAACTAAACGATTTCCGTTAAATGAGAAATTAAAAACCCTTATTGCCGAATTTGTAAAAGGCAAAAGGGACAAAGAGCCGTTGTTCAAATCCCTGTGGGGTAGAAGATACAACAGAATCACCGCTTATTATATGATAAGAGAAGCCTGCAAAAATGTAGGACTCGAAGAGAAAATCGGTACACATTCAATGAGAAAAACATTCGGATATCACCACTATCAACAGTTTAAAGATGTGGCATTACTGCAAAAAATATTTAATCATTCAAGCCAACAAATAACTTTGCGTTATATCGGGATAGAACAAGATCAAATAGATTACTCTTACAACAACTTTGTTTTATAGTTCAAAACACTCTCTAATAAAGGAATTGCATTACATTTTGAATAGATTACAAAATATCCATAATGTATATTCTAAAACTCAAAAATCTTAAAATTTGCTACTGTGCTTGAATTTTTCAACTTTTGAATTCAACTTTCAAAACTTAATGTAGCATGCAATTTTTCAAAAATATATTACCCATGTGTCTATATTTTCGGCACAAAAGAATTACATTACTTTTTGGATAAAAAGTAATGTAACGACTCACAAAGGGAACATAAATGTATAAGCATAGAGCAACTATGACAGGCAGAAGACATAAAATCCTTAAACTTATAGCAAAAGGCTATAAGAATAAACAAATTGCTAAAAAAATGGGTTTATCTTTATCAAATACAACTCTTCAGAAATGGCGTTTATATTGCTATCTTGGCGATGTTCATTGTGCAATAGATGCTGTTTATATGGGTTTGCAATTAGGATATTTGCAAATAAATGATTTATCTGAAGCAATAAGAGAGGAACTTTATGACAACGAAAATGAAAAACAGATGCACCGTTTTGCTCCGAATGGGGAACGAAACAATAGGAACATTCAGACCAACGCAAAAATTATTCCATTCCCTGCAAAAAGAACTCGAACCGCACAGAACAATATACGATAAAAAATGCTTTATAACCTTAAAACAGGAAGATGTTTTAATGGGTAATTATAAAGTTGAAGAAAAGCAATTTAATAAAATTAAAGAAAAAATAGAAAAATATCGTTCAATTGGACACACTTGCCGGAATGTTAAATGTGTTGAAACAGGACAGATTTTTGAAAATGCTCGAAAAGCAGGAGAATGGGTTTCTTTTATAAAAGAATACGGTTATAACAAATGTGATATTGATAAAATAAAACAATGTTGCAGAGGGAAGCAAAAAACTTCTTACGGTTATCATTGGGAATTTGTAAATTGATTAGAAAGACGAGGAAAAATGACAAAAGAAATTGCATCCGACTTACAATTTTTGCCGAGTGGTACAATAACTACGGCTTTGAACATTAGTAAAAAGGAATTATTATCTTATGAAAAAGAATTATCGGTTACACCTAAAACGATAAAAGGAAAACCGTATTATTCATTTGATGATTTAGAGAAATTAAAACAAAAGGCTCTGTCACAACAAATGGTTGATTTTTGACGAGAAATAGCGTATAATAATAGTAAGAAACAGTACCAC
>JAFXYU010000091.1 GCA_017541565.1 bacterium
GTCTTTGACATCAAGAAGTCTGATATTCGGATTTGCCTTAGTTGCCGTAACGGATACAATTGAATCAACCGTATTTGTTGAAGTATCAGTATAACTGTTAAACTTTGTTTCACGCGTAGTTGTTGTTTTCTTTACTTTTTTTCTTTGTTTTTCTATCATATTCCCTCCACATTATTCCACTAATAAACGTTAAATCAAAACAAACTTATCTCAAAAAGTTTAGCACAAATCGCTTTATTCGGCAAAAAATACAAGAGTCTTTAGGAATGTAGTCTTTTATCTCTGAAATCTTATACGGCTCAGGTTGAATTGTCCTTGCATACTTAATATCAGGAATACCCAAAAGCATTGTATACACAGGCACATACCCTCTCGGAATTTCCAGAATCTCGCAAATCTCAGGAAAAAGTTTAACACAAATTCGACCGTAGCCGCACCAGCAAGTACCCAAACCTAAATGCTGAGCATACAGTTCCAAATAACTCAAAGCAATTATCGGGTCTTGGGGCGCACAAGGCGCAGTCAGAGGAGAAGACACAACGACAAAATGCGGAGCGCCTCTAAAGATAATATCCTCACCCTTTTCAAGAGCCGATTTATATTTTATAAATTTCTTTCCAATCGTCGAAAAAACAGGATTAGAAATCGCTTTTATAAGATTTTTATTAACCTTCGTCCTTATCAAATCCATAACTTCACGCTTTTCTACAAAAGAAAAATGAAGCGCGTGAGAATTACATCCCGTCGGAATATAATGAACCATATTTTTAAGTTTTTCAAAAGTTTCTTCAGAAATTTCTTCATCCTTAAATTGGCGGACGCTTCTTCTTGATTTGATAAGCGAAAGCAGGTCGTTATAGTTAACTTTTTCGGAATCCTCGGGTTTTTTACCGTTAAAAGTCAATGCCCCTTTTGGACAAATTGCCAAACAGTGCTGACATTTTAGACACCTCTCCTCGTTAGCCATCTTGGGATAACCGTCATCATCCGCTTTTATACACGATGTTGTACAGTCATTGATGCAAAGACCGCACTGAATACACTTTCCCTTGTCGATTTCTATTGTGTTCATTTGTTAATCCTTATAAAAATGATACGCATTAAAACTTGCTTTCATTATATCCTTTACCGAGCCGTTTTCAAAAACTTTTTCATCCATTACAAATTCACCTAAAAGTTTTTTTGTTTCCGCACTGTATATTTTTGTTCTTGGAAGTTCGTCCGTTTTTGAAAAGTATTCATAATTCGTCGGGTTTTTTGCCTTGGAGGCTTTTCGCCTCTCATTTGCAGACATTGATGCCGCCATATCCAGAATATCCTTCTTTTCGGAAAAAGAATATCCGCTCCAGTCGGAAGAGTTGACATAGAATTTATTTTCTTTTTCGGTAATGGCGTGACCTTCAAAATATGCTGATGTTACAGCATCAAGAGCATCACCGAGTTTTTCCAATTTTGTCGGGCAACCCTGCGGAGTGGTTTTTGCATCATCTACGACAGCAAACATCAACAGTGCGGTTATTCCGAAAATGAGTGCTATATACAAAACCGGAACAATCAAAAATGTAAGAACCGCAAAAACCGTAGCCTGTTTCTCCTGAGAAGTATTGAATTTATCAACATCATCCCATTTTTTGTTTTTATATGCCCACTCGTTACCCTTCAAACCGCAATACAAAGCGTAATATGTTCCCCACGGAGTCAAGCCCAAAATCCATATCCAAAGTGTTTTATATGATTTATTGAACAAACCCCAAATCCAAGTTCCCAAAAACGCACCCCAGTTAAATTCTTTTGTAAAATCATAAGGATACATTGAGGTTATTTTTCCTGTTTTGAAAAGCAAAACAAGTGCCAAAATAAGGTTTAAAGTTCCGAATACCAAAAAACACCAAAACGGCAAAATTATTCCGAAAATTGATATCAGGTATATTGCGGAAAAAATTATGTTAGATGTTGTATTAACGTCGCCGTTAATATCATTAAGTCTTCTGAAAATGTTGGAAACCCCCAGCGTTCCAAAACCGGCAGTCCCGAATATAATCCAAATTTTCAGAAAAACTGGCGATTGAACAAACATCTGAGAAAAATTAAAAGCATCAAAAAGAGTTTCAATATTCGCAAAAAGCCATATCGTATAAGGCATAGTAAATAACAGGCTTATTGCACATATAATCAGGAAATTAAGGAAAAAATCCCTTCTTCCGATAATCCCGTCAAAACCGTATAACTTTGTATTAAGTCTTAATTTATCTTCCATAATTTTCTCCGAAATTTAAAAATTCTGTTCCGATACTTTAAATCAGAGCAGACTTCAATCTGCCCATAAATTTTAGTCGGCTAAACAGATTTATTTGCTTGCTGCATCAATAATATCCTGCACAGCGTCCTCATTTATCGCAATATAACCGTTTTCATTAACATATAACGGTAGTGTAAAAAGAATCTTACCCTTATCCATTACCGTAACGGAGCAAATGCCTGAATCCAAGCAAGTACCGTCTCCAACGAAACTCCAAATTGTTCCGTCCGCAGAAGTTAATGTGCTGCCCATTTTATTCGATATATTCATTCTCTTTTCAAAACAAGCGGCAATACCTTCGCTCGTCAAAACACACTTTTCTCCCGTAGACTGATTTATCAATACTACTTCTTGTGCAACATTTGCGCTTTTTAAAGTAGCGACTCTGCTTTTCGCGCTGTCAACATTGCCAAGCATAGATGGCATAATTATTGCTGCACCTATTCCCACAATTGCAAGCGGAATAAGTATCAATTGAATAATAACCGCAGCAATAGCCCATTTTTTCTGATATGCGTGGAAATGTTCGACACTCTGAAATCTTTTATTCTGCCATGCCCAAGTGTTACCTTTGATACCGAACCAGATAATCATAACAAGCGGTGCAATGAAATTAATTATAGGTATCGCACTAACCAAGAATATCAAAAGCGTAATATACGTTTTGTTACCCAAACCCCAAATCCAGTTAAGCAAACACGCACCCCAGTTAAAACGCTTTGCTACAACATCAGGAACCGGTGTATTCGGACCCTGTCCCGAATTATTCCCGTCACCGCTGCTTTGTCCTGCAGTGTTAGGTTTTGGCATTGGTTTTTGAGGATAAGCATTAAAATTTTCAAAAGCCATAACTAAATCCTTTCATATAATTTCAGCCTCTCTTACACAAAGTAATTATACAACTTTTTTTATATTACTCAAAATCATTTAAAAAGATGAACATAATTTTGAACGTTTTATGGTATCCTAGACGTATGCTTATTTCTATTGTCAATAAACTGAATGCATTTAATGAATGGATTTTTGAGCCGGTTGATTCCTTGATAGAGAAACTCCCGTTTGCAGATTGGGTTATAGATGCCATCTGTGACAGCGTTCACCTGCTGCCGTTTTTGTTTTTTGTATTTTTAATAATAGAACTTTTAGAATTTTTCTGGGCAGATAAAATTAATTCGCTCATAAAAAAAACCGGAAAAAGCGGAATCTTAGTCGGAAGTCTTGCTTCAATAATCCCTCAGTGCGGATTTTCGGTTATGGCAAGCAGTCTTTATTCAAGAAGGATTATAACCCGCGGAGCATTGATTGCCGTATATCTTGCAACTTCGGATGAAACAATACCGATTCTTTTGGCAACACCGTCTAAAATGTACCTTGTTATTCCGATAGTCGGACTAAAGTTGTTAATTGGTATAATCTTCGGATATTTAATAGAATTTCTGACTCCGACAAAAATAGTCGATAACGCAGATTTTTCGCCAGAAATCGCAGAAGAAGAAGGATGCTGCAAACACGACATTGAACACGGACATAAGCGCGAAATCATTATCCATCCGATTGTACACACAGCAAATGTATTCGCCTTTATTCTTGTTATAACACTTATTTTAAATTATTGCCTTGAAAGTACAGCAATCACCGACCTGATTTCAGGAGGCAAATATATTCAACCTGTTGTTGCATCGTTAATAGGACTTATTCCAAACTGCGCAATTTCAATCGGTATCACAATGATGCTGATAAAAGGTTCAATAACCTTTGGCGCCGCAATGAGCGGACTTCTCGCAAACGCAGGACTCGGATTATTAGTACTTCTTAAAAACAACGATTTTAAAGACACAATAAAAGTTATCGTTATGCTTTTTGTAATAAGCACGATTTCAGGACTTGTTATTACATTTATAGGATAGAATACTCATTTAACCACGCAACGAGTCAATTTTGTATATCTAACCCTGTCCCTCAAGCCATTTATTGTGAAGTCTTGTGATAACATTTTTCTGTTTCATATCTCTTATAGCAGAATTTATTTCTTCTTTAAGTTTAACCGTGGACTTGCTTTTCTTGAAACCTATTCCGTAGGGTTCTCTGGAATATCTCTTCGGAAGCAGTTTTACATCTTTGTCTTCAAGTGAAAATCCGCTCAAAATCGTATCATCGGAAGTTATGGCATTGATTCTGCCCGATTTCAGCGCTTGATATGCTTCATTATACGATTTAAAGCCTATGACATTTGCCTCCGGAGCAAGGTTAAGCATATTTTTTTCAGCCGTTGTTCCCCATATTACACCGACATTTTGGTTTCCCAAATCCGCAATAGAAGTTATTTTACTTGAAGATTTGACCAAAAGCGTTTGTCCTGCGGAATCATACGGAATTGAAAAATCAATTATTTCTTTTCTCTGCGGAGTAATCGTCATTGCCGCAATAACAATATCAACATCACCCGTAGAAACCTTCATCATTCTGTTAGCAGGAGTTACCGAAATAAATTCAACCTTATCCGGATTGTTCAAAATGTACTGCGCAATATACCTTCCCAAATCCGCATCATATCCCTGAACAACACCCGCACTGTCAACAAATCCAAACGGTTTTGCATCAGTATTAATACCAATCCTTATTTTCCCTCTTTGAATAATTTCATCATATAAATCGTCCTCAGAGTACTTTTCCGGTCTTAAAACAAAGAAATACAACCCGACAAATAAAATAAAAACTATTGAAAAGAATGTCGTTAAACCTCTCATTCGCCCAATCTCGACTTTCTCCCGCAGGATTTATCCTCATCACAGAAACCAAGGCGCTCGCATTTCGGAACAAGGTATGGTTTTAACCACGGCTCAACTTTTATAAGTTCGTCGCACATTGCACGAACCATCATTCTGATTTCATATTGAGCGCGTGTACAAAGTCTTAAGTTTGCGATATGAATAAGTTCTCTTAGATTTAAACTCGCTACAATTGATGTTGCACAAGCGTTCGGTAGAACAGCGCGCGCATCCTCGGCGGGGATTCCCGCATCAACAAACTCTTGATATTTGTTTGAAATCTCGTTCATAAAGTCAACAAATTTTGCTTTCAATGCATCGTCTTTTTCAATTGTCGGCGGAATTAAATAATCAAACTGCCCCTTTTCTTTAACATATCGCTGAGATTTTTGAGAAAAAGACATGTGACGATGACGCACCAATTGGTGTGTACAAGCCCTTGAAACATTTGATATGGCAAATGTAACCTGAATATGCTCAATTACCGAATAATGCCCCGAACCGACAACACGCTCTATAAGTTTGAGCATTTTTTCTTCATCCTCAGCCGCATTATAAATATTTATAGGCATATCCGCGCTGTAACATGTTCTTGCTGCAGTGTAAACGGTTTTAAGCATATTTTCCGGTCTTGATATCAAATGCACAACCGGCTTATTATTCTCTTCCATCTCTCTCCTACTCCCCTTTTTTCATTATAGCACAATACGAATTAATCCTAAATTTCGTATTAAAACGCGAAAACTCTCTCGGCAAAATCCTTGCCGCTAACTCACACTGACCGGACTTATCCCTATACCGAACCTGTTGAGAACCCTGATGCCTCTTCGTAAGGATTCTTTATTCCGGCATCCTTTGCCGCATTGTATGCCGTTTCAAACATTTTGTCCGAATTTTCGGCAATCTGCGGGTTTTCAATAAGTGCCTTTAAGTCTTGATTAATGGTGTCATTACCCTTAATTAACATTGAACGTCCGAGCGCCTCTGCTTTCGGATCTCCAAAATCCTTAATTTTTGGCTCACCTTGCTCAATTGTTTCAGACGGTACATCAGGTATCTGTTTCTGTAGATTATTGAAATTTACTTGATTAACACCTATTTGTGGACCGTTAATTTCACTCATTTAGTACCTCGCTTTTTACTAATTATAACAATTTTTTGTTTTTTATCAACCATCCATTTGTTCTAAAACGTAAAAATAAAAATTTTTGCTAGTTGACTAAAAATTTACTCTCAAATTGTTACAAATTTTTACAAAAAATTTGGAAATAAAATGAAGATTTTTCAGTATTTTATCGTATAAATAAAGGATTTCATAAATTAAAAATTATAGTTTAATGTATGTAGAATAGTATAGAATTGGAGATAGTTATGGATATTTTTGCTGTCATTGGTGTGTTTCTTGGTATTGGCTTCATTCTTACCGGTCAAGCGATGGAAGGCGGTAATATCGGCCAATTATTACAGGTAACAGCAGCATTCATCGTACTCGGCGGTACAACAGGTGCTATAGTATTGAGTTTCCCGCCTAAAACTTTGGCTGATGCAATAAAAATGTTGAAAAACGTATTCTTCCCGCCAAAAACAGACTTTGATGCA
Source organism: bacterium (assembly GCA_017541565.1). Taxonomy (GTDB): domain Bacteria; phylum Cyanobacteriota; class Vampirovibrionia; order Gastranaerophilales; family Gastranaerophilaceae; genus CAG-196. The sequence goes on from JAFXYU010000091.1 coordinate 6,667, forward strand.
CTCATAACCGAAATCGGCGGATTCGCTACTAAAGCGAGAAAAGAAGGAATTATCGCACTTGAAAAGGAAGCAAATAATGCATCCGATTCTTTATTAACTCTCGGACTCGGTGCTGTTGCCGACGGTACAGACCCGACCCTTGTAAGAGAAATGATGGAAAACCAAATTAGTCAACTTGAACAACACGTTCATAACTGTGCAAAAGTATTTGAATCTTTTGGAGGATATTCACCGACACTCGGTATCATCGGTGCCGTTCTCGGTTTGATTCAGGTTATGCAGAACTTGTCAGACCCGTCAAAATTAGGCGCAGGTATTGCGGTTGCTTTCGTTGCAACAATATACGGTCTGTTCGCAGCAAACCTCGTTATGATTCCTCTCGGTACAAGAATAAAATTTGTGTTCCAAAACGTATTTTTATACAAAGATATGATTCTTGAAGGGGTTCTGTCAATTCAGGCAGGAGAAAGTCCTGTTTTGATTGAAAGAAAACTGCGTTCATTTATTTTGGAAGAAGAAGGTAAGGAAAAAGGTAATGGCTAAGAAAAAACCGCCGGAAGAGCATGAAAACCTTGAAAGATGGCTAGTTTCATACGGTGACTTTATCACCCTTCTTTTTGCTACATTCGTTGTTTTATACGCACTTGCACAGGTTGATGCAACTGACTTTGCAAAACTGGAAGAATCTCTGAAAAACGCTTTTTCCCAAAATACACTTATGGAAGGTCAAATTTCCATGATGGACGGCAGTCAAAACATTTTCGATCAACAACAGGCAAATTCATTCATACCGAGCCTTATGCTCGAATACATCAGTCCCAAATACGAAGAAGAATCCTTTAATGAGATTGAAGAAAACATAAAAGAATTATCAGAAGCCGGCGAATTAGACGGCATTGCAGCAAAAATGACAGACAAAGGACTTCTGATAACCTTTGACGACAAATATCTTTTTGCCCCCGGCTCAGCCTATATAGATTCAAACGCAAAAAAACTTCTGGATAGAGTCGGAGTGTTAATCTGCAAAAAGTTCGTGCTACACTCCATGAGAGTTGAAGGGCATACGGATAGCCAACCTATGCATAGTGAAAAGTATCCGTCAAACTGGGAACTTTCCTCTGCAAGAGCGTGTTCTGTTGTCAGATATATGATATCCCGATTTAAGTTTGCACCAAACTTATTTACTGCAATCGGTTATGCAGACACTCGTCCTGTGGAAACTTCTTTCTCTTCAAAAGATCCTAAAAACAGAAGAGTCGAAATTTTAATTCTGAAAAACAGTTACAAAAATAAATATGAAAATACAAATGTCAATGCAATGTCACTCTCTAAAAAACAACAGGAAGAAATACAAAAACAGAGAGAAAGAATAATCTCTCAGGTTGAAACCGATTCAATATCACCGGCAGCAAGAAAACTTCTTGAAGAAAATCGGCTCAGAATTCAAAAACAAAAAAGTGAAAAACTCTCGGATAAGAGTCTTGATTTGTATATAAATATTGACAGAGAAGCGCAATCAAAAAACAAAGATGATATGCCAAAAATTGAAACCCCCGTCATTAAACTGAACACAAAAATGCCTACAGATGAGGATTTTGGTTTATGATAACACACTCTTTAGGATTATCTCTCGGAGCATCATCAGCGATAGAAAGCGGGGTTGCAATAAGGGAAATCTCAACCGGAAAACTCATACATGTTGATAAATTGTTTTCCATGAACGATATACAATTGTTTTTTGACAATTACACATCATTAAAGAACACTGTTATTTGTGTATCATTACCTTGGGATAACACAATGTTAGAAGGCAAGTGGAGAATTTTGTCAAAACAATACCAACTTATTCATAATAACGAGAGTATGTTCCACAATCGCGACAACTGGATGCAGCGGTTTTCAACAAGAGGGTGCGAACTTTTGACAAACCTCACGGAAGCCGGATGTGATATTGCACGTTTTGAAATATATCTTGCAAGACAGAAATTTAACTTGTACTCAAATTATAAGGAGCGCTCCTCTGCCGATTGCAAATTTCTGCAAGGCGCGCTAAAAACAGAATACGGATTTGAAGAACTGCCGACAAATATGATGCCTGCAGCGCAACTAGAGGCTATTATCGGCACGATGCTCGGAGAAGCAAAATTACGGGGAGAAACTCAAAAAATCTTTGAATTCAAAGGGTTGGACGTTATTAATTTAATTTGAACGCAAATGTTTCATGACATGCCAACATCGTTACAAAACTTAACCAACACAAAAACCCATGAAAACATGGTCGTGGCATGCATCTTACATGGTTCGAAAAGCCGTAATCATGTAACCATGCAATAAAGGCATGTGCCTGAAACCTGTATCCCAATAGAGTCGCGGAACAAACTAATTTTAAAAAATCTTTACAATTGCCTGTTTGCGGGTTGTAAATGATAACTGACTCTATATAATAAAAATATGGGTTAGGAACTCGGGAGAGAAGTTCTTAATTTTGGGGAAATAGAATTTAATTTTTTGAAAATACTTTTCGGAGGATA
>JAFXYU010000092.1 GCA_017541565.1 bacterium
GCCATGTCCATAACATTTCCGCGTAAAATAAAGTCTCTTAATTCTTTACCTAAGTTTTTAAACATACTAAACTCCTTTTTCTTACCGTCCAATAGTATCAAAAATTTTTTTATTGCGCAAGAGAATTAAAAAATAAAAATATAAAGAATTTTAATAATTCTTCATATACGGTCATTTCCTATTGACTTCTTATTATTCAGCGTGATAGACTTCATGAATCGATTAGAGGGTGTATTAAAAGGAGTGGATATGAGAGTTTATCCGATATCTAAGAATTTGAATTTGTATAATGTTTCAAACACAAGAAAGATACGGCATGCAAATGCATTGTACACAACGGATGGTACATCGTTTTGCGGTTCCGTTAAATGGGGCGGAGCAATAGGCTCTGTTGTAGGTACATTTGCAGGGATAGGTATAGGAGCGCTTGCGACTATCGCAACAGGCGGTTTAGCCGCACCGTTAATTTTGGGTATGGCAGGGGCGGCTGTCGGCGGAGTCGGAGGTGATGCCATAGATTCCAAAATCAGGAAATCATATCCGCACGATGAAGATACCGGAAATTCTGATACAAGTCTTGATGTAGAAGGAATGAAATGGACTAATTACTAATCGGGGAAGATATGATACAACCAATCAACGCAGTAACAAATATAATCCCAAAATATCGGAATAATTTTAGACAAAATTCCGACACGGTTTCTGATGATTTTTATATAGCAAATCAGGACAGTTATCAGCAGGAAAAATTGCGTATTTTAAAAACGGGTGTTATTGTGCTCGGCAGTTTGGGTGCGGCAATTGCAATATCTCACGGTATCAGTGCTATAAAAAACATTGCCGAACTTTCCATAAAGAAGAAACCGTCTGCAAAGAAAGTCGGCGACATTTTGAATATATCGGCTGTGTTTGAAAACATAAGTTCTAATATAAAGATACCGGAATTAAAAGATTGCAAGAGTTTGAATAAAATTTTAAAGGATCTGTTGCAAACCCAAGTTGATGTAAAACAAGCAAGTAAAGAACTTCTTGAAAAAACGGGTGCAAAACCGATAAATATGATTTTATTAAGCGGAAAACCGGGGACGGGAAAATCTTTCTTCGGAAAAGTTTACGCAAAAACAATAGGCGCTGAATATATGCAGGTAGAGTATCCTGATATGAATTCCAGATGGGCTGGTGAGGGCGTCGAAAAAATGGATGCTATTTTTAAGTATATAAGTGAAACAGGAAAGGGTAATCCGGATAAAAACTACGTCGTGGTATTTAACGAAATAGATGCTGTTTTGCAACCTGTTGAAATATATGCAAACAATTCTCTTGGCGGTCATATGTTAACAAAAATGGAACAGAGAGCAACATTCCTTGAATATCTAGAAAAAGTCAGTGAAGAAACTCCGAATGTTACAATCATCGGAACGACAAACCTTTGTCCTCATAAAAACGGTATTGATTCTGCTGCAGTAAGCAGATTCCAGCATGTTTACGAAGTTCCGATGCCTGATAAGGATAATTTGTATGAAGCGTTGAAAATGAACTTGGCGCTGTTATCGGACGGAGATAATTTTATAAAATCAAATGATTTGCAATTAAGAGAATTGGCTTCCAGAATGGAAGAAAAACAATGTTCTTTCCGCGATTTGAATAATATAGTAGAGCGCTCAACGGGATATTATTTGCGTGAAGTTATGCGGAATAAAGACGTTTCCTATCGTTATGAATTTCTGACACGCGCTCTTGATAATCACGGAATAACTGACGGTATGACGAAAAGTTAACAATACTCTTGAAAAATTTTTTTTAGCAAATTAGAATAAGATTGGTCGAAATATTAATCAAGTTTGGAATCTTGATAAAAGAAAGAAGGTAAATAATGAAAAGCGGTATTCATCCGGATTATAAAAAGACTGTTATTAAATGTGTATGCGGTAACGAAATTGAAACAGGTTCGGTAGCAGATGACATCACTGTTGAAATTTGTTCAAATTGCCACCCGTTCTATACCGGTCAACAAAAAATTCTTGACTCTGAAGGACGTGTTGAAAGATTCAAAAAACGTTACGGAC
>JAFXYU010000093.1 GCA_017541565.1 bacterium
ATCAATTTTAATTATTTTAACTTCAATAGTATCACCTAAAGTAATTACGTCTGACGGGTGTTTAATCCTTTGCCATGAAATTTCAGAAATAGGAAGAAGTCCATCAATGCCGTTTATATCAACAAAAGCACCAAAATCTGTAATTCTTACAACGTTTCCTGAAACAACTTGACCTTCTTCAAGAGAAGAAAGAACATTATCTACAACTTGATCTCTTTGTTCTGCAACTGCTTGTCTTTGAGAAAGTATAAGTTTATTTTTCTTAGGATCTGCTTCGAGTACTTTAACTTCTATCTTTGTATCAACAAGACCTTCAAACGGAGTTCCGGTTCTCAGTTGTGAAGAAGGAATGAAACCTTTAAGATCCGCAATATCTACAAGAACGCCGCCTTTAACCGTGGATACAACTTTAGCAAGAATTGTATCACCTTGTATTTTAGCATCGTTCAATTGAGCCCAAGCCTGTGCGTATGCAATTCTCTTCAGTGATAATTGCATAGGATCTTCATTGTTTTCTTCTTTCAGTACATAAAATTCTCTTACGTCACCGACTTCGAGAGTTTCAGTGTCGTTTGAGAGTTCTTTTTCAGGAAGGAATGCTTCCATTTTTGCGCCTTTAACGCTAACCAGATAACCTTCTGATTCTTTTTTAATAACCGTACCTTCAACGATATCGGCTACAGTATTGGATTTAGCAAAACTTTCTTCCAATAATTGTTCAAATTCATCAAGAACTTGTGTTGTCATAATTGTGTCCTCCTTTTATTTTATTGATTACTTTATCTATTATTATTTGCGGGGTTGATGCCCCTGCCGTAATTCCTATGTTAATTGCATTTTTGTAATAATCTGTTTCCAATTCTGCGTCATTTTCTATGTGAATCGTTTTTGTGCAATCTTTTAATATTTCGGCCAAATGGGTTGTGTTGGCACTCTTTTTAGAACCGACCACAATCATAAGATCGCTCTCTTTTGCAAGTTCTTTTGCCTCTTTCTGCCGCATTGCCGTCGATTGACAGATTGTATTATGTATAAGAACTTCCTTTGCTATTGTATTGATGTAGTTAACTATATTATTTAATGAGGGTACCATCTGAGTTGTTTGAACAACTACTCCGACTTTTTTGTGTACTTTGATTTTTTCTTCAAAAGGCTTTAATTCTTCAATATTAGCGGCAACCGCAACGTTAGACGAATATATGTCTGCGTTTGCTTTAATTGCCATAACTTCAGGATGATTTGATTTTCCTACAATTACAACAAAATAATCATTTTTTGCCAGTTCAATTGCCTTTTGTTGTACTTTTTTTACGTCGGGGCAGGTTAAATCGACAAGTTCAAATCCCGCATTTTTAATTTTGTCAAAAACATCAGGAGCCTCTCCATGGCTTCTTATTATACAAATACCATTACCTTTCGGCGGAATCTCATATATAGTTTTAATCCCGAGAGATTCCAACTCATTTATAACATCTGTATTGTGTATTAATTCGCCTAAGATGTAAATATTCTTTTCAGGGTTTTCATATTTGAGTTTTTTAGCGGTTTCGACAGCGCGCTTAACACCGTAACAAAAACCTGCAAACTTTGCTAATTTTATATTTTGATTGCTCAAAAATTTATATTTCGCTTTCTTAGTGGACTAGAGAGGGCAATTTGAGTACAAATACCCTTCTCAGTAATATTATTAAATTATAAACATATTAAAAAGTAAAGCGCGGATAAAAAGAAAAACCGCTTCTTTTCAAGCGGCGCTGGGAAAATAAGGAAAAGGGATACTTATATACTGCGTAATTTCACAATTCAACGCAGAATTATTTTTTGCTCTTAACTGAAAATACCAAATGTTCTTTCAATATTATCTTCTTTTACTTTTTTTACTGAGTCCATTTCTGTTTTTAATGCACTTCTCTCTGTTTCAAGTTTCTTTAAATCCTGATCGAATTTTTTATCCTTGTTATTGATTATGCTTAATTCGTGTTCATATTCCGCTTCGGCTTTTTTCAAATCTGCTTCATCCGAAACTTCTTGCAAATAGTTGTTGCTTGAAGAAGTTGCAACACTGGTTTCTTTCCACCCTGTTTTATTATCTACCCACATATCAATGAGCATTTGACCGGAGCCTACAACCATATTAAACCATTCATTTCCCGTATTGCCGTCAGGAGAAACACTCGAAATACTAACGCAACCGCCTGCATTATGTATTTCTTCAAACAGTCTTACATAGTAGTCGAATTTACTTTTTGTATCGGCCCAGTCTTTGTTTACAAATTCTTTTTCTACATTTCCGCCAATGGTTTTATTATCAGGATCCGATTTATCTAAAATCATATAGTTGTAAATATCACCACCATAATATGAGTATAATTTTTCACGATAAGCATAATAAGCATCTCGTTTTTCCGAAATGCTTTGTGCATTTTCAAAATCTTCTTTAAGTTTGCTCAAACCATATACATCATTTGCGGTAACTATATTGTCGTAAACATATTCTTCAACATCTGTCATTAACAAACTTTTTTCTTTTCCGTCCCAGTCTTCAATTGAATCTTCTCCTCGTTCATCCGTTCCGACTCCGAGAGCCATCCCTTCACGCCCGCCGTAACTTCCGTCATCAAGGTTCCAACTGAAGTTTTCTTCAAGTCCCAGCATTGCCCAAGCAAAAGCGTATTTATCGTTAGAAAAACCGCCATTTGTGTACACATCATACACATCCTCCGGAACTACGATTTTTCCTGTATCTGCCATTTTTAAAGCATATTGTTGTGTTCTAGAAGGATCGTAAGTGCAAACAGACTGAAACGTCGCATCAACGTAGGTTCTTGTTAATCCGTTATTTCCGACAGCAACCTGAATTTTTTTTGCATCCAATTTTTCTATGTAATCTTCATAGACATCATCTCTTTGCGTGGCAAGTTGAACCTTCGCGTTTTCGATTGCCTGTGCTTTAAGTTCGACATCATGCATTCGCGCAGTAATTGTTAATAGTCTTGCTTGTGATGCTGCCATTCCCATGGTTGAATGTTTCCTTATTCGTTATCCCAATAATATTTACGGCATTTTTTCCATAAACTTTAGTAATTTATTGATAATCGTTACAAAACTTAATATTAATTCTAGTATTTATTAAGTAATGTAACAATTTTTATAAATCTTGAAATTAGATATTTTAAATATACTTTGTATATATGTAAGATGTAAAAAAGAGTTTAAATCCCTAAATCCCTTCCTAATTTTATTTTCCGCTTCTCGTCCGCGAGAAGTTTTTTTTATTCATTTACAAATTTTAAAAGTCGGTTGTATTCTTTGATTAGCAGTTCTTTTCTTGGTTCTATTTCAATGCAATCCCAGGGGAGTTCTTCTGTAAAATCATAGCCGTCTATTGTTTTATTTATATCAATATTAAGTTCTTTTATACCTGATTTGTATGCTCCGATTTTGCCGCCGTTTTTGTATACATAAACAAGAAGTGGTGTTATATTTTTATCTGCTCGGGAAAGCACAGTCTGCCAGAAGTCCCATTTTGGGCTGGAAAATTTGGATTTTATGCCAATTTTTGAGAGTTCCTTTTCTAAATATTTTTGTTTTGATTCTAAGCTTTTTGTATTTTCTCTTTTTGCCCATTGAAAAGGTGTATTTGGTTTTGGAACAAACGTGGAAAAAGAGAACTCAATATTAAATCCTTTATTTTCAGATTTTATTTTTTTACCAAGCCTTATAAATTCGTCGATATCTTTTTGTGTTTCACTTGGTATTCCAATCATTGAGTATACTTTCAGACCTTTCAATCCGTTCTCTCTTGAAATTTTAACAGCATTTAGAATTTGTTTTTCCGTAATATTTTTATTAATAAATTTTCTCAGTCTTTCACTGGCTGCTTCAATCGCTATTGTTGAATTTTTTTGTCCGCCAAGGACAAGTGTTTGTACCATTTCAGGAGTAACAGAGTCTGCTCTTAGTGATGAGATTCCCAGTTGGATATTATTTCCTGATTCTATTTTATCTCTTATGTATTTCATAATATTATTAAACTTCGGGTGTGCGCTGATTTGTGCGCCCAAAAGGGCAATTTTATTTGTTTTCGAAAGTCCCAAGTCAATACTTTCAATGATTTTTTCGTAGTCGTAGTTTCTAAAAGGCAGGTTTGTATATGATGCTGTACAAAATGCGCATCTGTTCATACATCCTCTTGCGGTTTCTATTATAAATGTATTTTTGAAATAACTGTTGTTGTTTACTATTGGTGAATATATAACTCTTTCAAGTTTTTCTGTTACTTTTTTTGTTTTTCTGCCTGCAAAATATACACCTTCAATATCTTTTAGTTTATTTAAAGCGGACTCCTTATTATTGTTGTTTATTATATTTAGAATATTTCGAAAATTTCCTTCTCCGTCGCCGATTATCATAAAATCTAAAAAATCTTCATAAGGTCTTGGGTTTGTTGTGATAACCGGACCGCCCGCAAAAATTAACGGATACTTTTCACCTCTGTCGCTTTTATAGAAGGGAATGTTAAGTTTATCTAATATTTCCAACATGCCGAGATAGTCAAAATCAAATGACATTGAAAAAGCAATAGCATCAATGTTATTGTTTCTTACTATATCGGTGTCAGTTGAAATTCGTGTAACATTTATCTCATTTGTTTCTTCGGCAATTTTGCACAGCCACATAAATCCTATCGATGAAAGTGCAAATTCTTCTTTTGCAGGGTATGCCATCAATAGATTCATATCGCATCCTCTTAGTTATTGATACTTTTTATGTACAATTCTTCAATCAACACACAAACGGTTGCTGCTATTGCAGGCGCAAAAACAACCCCAATTATACCGAGATATTGAGCGGTAACAAAAAGGAAGAAATATATAATAAGCGGGTGTAAATCCATAAATTTGCTAAAAATATATGGTCTGACAAGGTTATTTTCAGCCCATTGTGCCAACGCAAAGACGAGAATTACCAAGCCGATTTTTAACGCTCCAAATTTATAAACTGCAAGTATAATGACCACTAGAGCCGCAGCAGGACCGATAATCGGAATAATGTCAAAAACTGCCGTAATTAAGCCGAGTATAAGTGCGTAATCGATACCTAAAACAGCCAATCCCAAAAATATGATAAAACCGACGCTTACCATCGTAACTATTTGTGCAACTACATAACCGCCGATTTTTTGAGAAATTGATTTGATTATATCTTCGGCTTTCTGCTTCATGTTGTTCGGGAATAAACTAAGATAACCTTTTTTTAGGGTTTCTCTGTCTGCAAGCATATAATAAATAATCAAACATGCCGCAAGAAAATATATTAATCCCGACGCTAAATTTTTACTTATATTTATTGACTGAGTAACAATATTTGAAGTTACATCTCCTGCTGATGAAACAATTGCGCCGAAATCAACTTGGTGAAGATTATTACCGGCAAAAAACGGGATTCCGCTTAAATATGTTTTAAACTGTACAAAGTGTTCGGGAATAACGTCCACTAATGATTTAATTTGGTGTCCACCCATAATTATTATCGGGATTAAGAATGACGTAAATATGAGTAATCCTGAGATTAATACGATTCCGGATGCCAATTCCCGGTTGATTTTTTTTGATAATTTGTTAACAAGAGGATTCAATGAACAGGATATTACATAGGATGCAAAAAATAGTATTGCAATATCTTTGATTTTAAATATAAAATTCAAAAAAAGTATCATAATTATGAAAAAAATTATGTTTTTAATAGTTATATGTTGTTTAAAAAAATCAATCATTTTTACTCCTTATTTCATTGCGATTATATCATAAAATTCCCCGCCTTGATATTCAATTATCCTAAAATTAATGCTAGAATACTCTTATGGATAATATTTTAGAAATTAAAAATTTAATTGTTGAATATAATAATATTAAAAGTTCTGCATCAAAACCGATTGTTGCAGTCAATGATGTTTCTTTATCAATAAAAAAAGGTGAAATTTATGCGATTGCCGGAGAATCAGGATGTGGTAAATCAACACTGGCAAAAGCAATTACAAGACTTATTATTCCTAAAAACGGGGATATTTTGTTTGAAGGTAAGAGTATAACCGATCTGTCCGGAGAAGATAAGAAACGCTTTCCGCTTAATATTCAGATGGTTTTCCAGAACCCGTATTCAAGCCTTAATCCCAAAATGACTATTGGTGATATTCTGAAAGAACCATTGGATATTAATACAAATTATTCAAAAACCAAGAAAACTAATATAATAAAAGAGATTTTGAATGATGTAGGACTGAAAG
>JAFXYU010000094.1 GCA_017541565.1 bacterium
ATTTGCTTTGCAATATTTAATCTGGTCTGCTTTATAGTAGCAATCCCGATTGGTATCCTGTCTGTAAAATTCTCAAACAAAAAAGTTCATATTATTTCCATGATATCAATGGCAGTTGCGTTTTTAGGAATGGCATTTTTCCACTCCCCGAAACTCGTTGCTGTCTTGATGGGTTTGTCCGGTATAGGTTGGGCAAGCATCTGCGCATTGCCGTTTGCAATGCTTTCGCAGTACATTAAACCGGGAACAGAAGGTTCTGTAATGGGCATATTTAATATATTTATTGCAGGTCCACAGGTATTTGTATGTACGCTTGTTTCTTGGTTTATTAATAAATGCTCGTTCTCTGTACTTGACGGAGTAAACTTCCACTGGGAATATACATTTATAATCGGTGCAATCTGCCTTGTTGCAGCATCTTTGATTGCCGCAAGAGTCAAAGATAAAACGGAAATACAGGGATAATTCAATTTATTAAATTATGGAAGAAGAAAGAAAACAAATTTATAACAAGCGAGGGAAGGTACTTTTAATTTACCCTCCTTCGCCGGTTCTTAACCGAGAGGACAGATGCCAACAGCCTACAAAAGATTTAATTGTTATTCCGCCACTGCCTCCCACTGATTTATTATATCTGGCGGCAATAGCAGAGGAATGCGGATACGAAGCAAGGGTCAAAGACTACAGCGAAGGCGGGAATTTGTTAAATGATGTACAAGAATTTGCTCCTAACTTTATAGTAGCAAATATTGCAATGCCAACATATAAAACAGACATGGAAGCATTAGCAAGAATTAAACAGACGTTTCCAAATATAAAAATAATTGTTAAAGGTGCTCCTTTTTTAACGTATAACACTAATGTAACTTATGAAAATCCGTTTGTTGACTATGTTATTTACGGTGAAGCGGAACTGACACTAAAGGAGATTTTAGACGGTGTGCCGAACGAAGAAATCCTCGGAATTTGCTATACGGATGATAACATGCAGCCTGTAAAAAATGACCCCAGACCTTTTATAGAAAATTTGGATTCATTGCCGTTTCCCGCAAGACATCTCGTTGATAATTCCAAATACAAAAGACCTGATAACGGCAAGGTTCAAGCGGTTATAAAAGTATCACGCGGATGCCCGTACCATTGTTTCTTTTGCCTTGCAACACCGGTTTCTGGGGCAAATGTCAGGAAACGTTCTGTGGAAAATATTATAGCGGAAATTAAAGAATGTGTTGAAAAATATAACATTACAAACTTTATCTTTTGGTCTGATATTTTTAATATTGACAGAGATTGGACCATCAACCTTTGTAAAAAAATTATTGATAGCGGTTTAAAAATCACATGGTCCGCGAACACAAGAGCAAACACCATGGATGATGAGATGGCCGCATGGATGTATAAATCGGGGTGTCGTTTATGCAGTATTGGCGTTGAAAGCGGTTCTCAGGAAATACTCAATAATATAGGTAAAAAAATTACTCTTGATGAAATCCGTAATACTGTAAAAATCCTAAAAAAGAACAAAATTAAAATCTACAATTATTTTGTTATCGGACTTCCTTGGGAAACGGAAAAAACTGTTGAAGAAACAATAAAGTTTGCAATAGAACTGGACAGCAATTTTATAAGTTTTTATACCGCAACACCTCTCCCCGGCACAAAATACTTTGCTTACGCAATGATGAACAAACTGATATCAGGGGAGTTGGACTTTACAAATTCTTATTATGAGCCTGTTGTAAAAGCGCATGACTTAACTAAAGAAAGAATTTTTGAACTTCATAAATCTGCAATAAAACGCTATTATCTGCGACCTAAATTCATTCTTAAAACTCTTATGAATTTAAGGAGTTTTGCGGAATTTTACAACTATTTTAAGGCGGGAATAGGACTTTTGCTAAAGAAATAAAATTATAGAAGTCCCGGTTCTGCTTTTGAACCTGTTACTTTTTCTCTCAAATAGAAAGTGAGTTTCGGAAGAACAACCGCAAGAAGAAAACTACTTATACCTATATTTGCAAGGATATTTACGGATTTTGCTTTGAGTGCCTTTTTTGAATATTTCTTGACATCTCCGCTTTCTCCGGCCTCTTTTATAAATTTTTCCAACTCTTGTTGAAAAGATTTTATTTTCTTTTCATTAACATACGCTCTGGGATCGCGAACTCGGTTTTTGAGATATTTAACACCGCAATATTCCTCACAAAGTTTTGAAAATTTTGAATCCGGTTTTTTATCAAGATACTCAATAATATTCTCTTTCGGGAGTTCAATGCCGATAAGTTCATTACCATTATTTAAAAGTTTCGGGTCAAGATTAACATTAAGATTAAATATTTTTTTAGACAATTTATCCAGTCCCGTTGCTATCCAAAACGGAGCAATAAAATTAAGAAAAATCATACCCGCCATCTTAAACGCCATCTCCATTTGTTCATATTTGTTTCTGCCGGTCGTAACTCTGCCTACTGCATACCCACCGTCAGTTATTGCCATTTTGTTAACAGTAGACATATTCGCAAGAACAGATGTCAAACCCTTAAAAGATACATTTGTACTTTGTTTTGATTGCTCTTTTTGAACCTGTTTTTTTCGCAAAATTTCTGTCAATTTAAAATTGAGTTTTGGAATAATATACCCCATTAATGCTATTGGAATTGCAGTTGAAAGAACAAACTTGCCCGCTTGAAGTCTTTGATAAGTTGCCTTATTGGTTAATGCTTTTTCAAGTTCAGCAACTTCTTTATCTGCCTTTCCTTTAAATTTTTCAATATTAAATTTTATACCCTGATTAGAACGTTCTTTATAAAGTTCGGTGTTAACTGCCGGATTATAACCGAATTTACTTATTCCCCAATCACAAACTTTATTAATCAAAGGAATACCGCCTAACCAAACTGCCGATGTGGTATATTCATCAATAAACCTTTCCCTTGTTGCATTTTTAGCCATTTCCGGCGAGTCTTTCAGGTTCTGTTTATAAGTTAATGCAACCTTTGAAGGCACTTCAATTCCGCAATCCCTCACAATCAGAGGGTATATGCTGGAATTATTCCCTATTGCCGATATTAAATTTACAAGTGACATTTTTAATTCTCCGTTTAATCTGACTTCATCTGTGTTGGTTAAAATAATTTCGCCCGATTAACAGAGTCAAGACAACACCAAACTTAGGACTCTTTCGGGCCTGTATGATGGTTATGATGATGTCTGAAATTAAATGTCATATTTGTATATTCCTTTTGATATATACTAGCATATAAAGAAATTTTGTAAACCCTATGTTATTTTATTCTTTTAAGTATTATAAAACTGTTAGGTGCAAGAGCAAGGTTTTGATTATTATGTGTTATATCGTGCCTGTCTTTATTATTAAAGCCGCCGCCTCCGTATTTTTCTTCATCACTTGAAAAAATTTCTTCCCATACACCCTCATGAGGGAATCCATAGTACCCATACGACTTATTATGGAATCCGAAGCCGTAATTTTTTATTACCAAAAATTCATTATCACCCGATTTCAAGTGATGTGAATGAACAATATGGTTAGGATCTTTGTATGTTCCAACAATCTCTGCATCATACATAGAAGGATTCTTGTCTAAAACGG
>JAFXYU010000095.1 GCA_017541565.1 bacterium
GGCTGGGTAGGGATGCATGTTTGGAATTTTATTGCTTCCTATGTGGATAGAATGCCTGCAATCGGTATAATTCAGGGTATTCTTCTTTGGGGGATTCTTGCGGCATCGTATTTTACTTTCAGAAAAGAAAAACTGGTTGTTTGTATGAGAGCGTCGGAAGGGCTTGACGAAGACGAACTGAGAAAAGTTTTTGCAGATATAAGAGAAAAAGCGGCGAACGATACTATAATACAGAACATGATAAAGGCAAGACAAGCGGAATTAAGGATAAAAAATCTTTCGGAAAATAATGTACCTGAGCGAAATATAGAAAAAGATGATAAAGACATAATTGAAAGCAAATAATAAGGATGGTTTAAAAATCATCCTTTTTAGTAAATCGAGAATAATTTTGTAAAGTTTTGTAAATGTTTTTCTGTTTTTAGTCAATTTTATAAATTGAGCAAACTTATAGTTTCCAAAAGTAGTGTAGTGGACTAAAAAAGGAAAGGATTTAGTATGAATACAATTTCTCCAATCAACATGAACTCAAAAATGTACGGCTCAAGAAAAGTTGCTTTTGAAAACGATAATGTTGAGTCAGTAGGACAACAAGGAAAGGACACTTTTACACCATCATTTAAAGGTTATACAAAATCATTAAATGAAAACGGTTTGAAAAAAATATTGATGGTTGCAAGTGCGTTTTTTACAGGTTTGTTTGCTGCAAAACAAGTTGCTGCAAACCAAGTTGATGCAAAATCAAAAATTAAACAAGTAAAAAAGAAGGAAATGACACGCGAAGAAGTTAAAAGAAGATTTGAAGCCGATTATAAAAAGGCCGAAGAAATAAATCCATATTTAGCGCATGATTTAAAAGATGTTGTTAGAGTGCGTGATCGCGGACATTATGACCATAGAGACTATATTTATAATGATACAATGATTTTGCGAATTGTTGAAGAAAATGAAAAAGATCCTAAGATGGCTTTAAGATTAGCGAAGTTTCTCGACCATGATTCAGACTCCAGTTTTATTGATCCGGACGATATCGATTTATTGGTTGAACACTTTAAAACTGATCCGGAAAAAGCAGAGAGTTTTAAAGGTGAAGACTCAACTGCTGATATTACTGCTTCTAAAATCACAGTATATTACGCAGATCCTGAATTGTATCAATATGCTAAAGATAAAAAATGGGGTATACGTAACCTTAAAACAATTTATGAATTGAAGCAAGAAAATCCGGAAGTGATAAATGATTTGATAAGCATGAATTTTACTCCCGATCAAATAAAAAAATATGCTTCGCACTGGTCAAAAAACAAAAATGCTATAATAAAAATTGATAAAATAGCAGAAGAATATGAATTAACAAATCGTGATGCAATAATCAAAGTTGCTGAAATGTATAAGGATGATCCGCAAAAGATTGAACGCACAGTAAGAAAGTTTGCAACAATTCATCCGGTCGCTGTTAATGCATTAAAAGATATAACAGCAGAAAAAGCAAAAACATATTTTTACGAATGCTATAACGGATATTCTGATTTTGAAGAAAAACATAAAAATTACATAGTAAACAGCATTAAATACGAACAAATTTTTGATCCTCTTACTAAAGATATAGAAGATAATAAAGACAGGTATGAACTTAAAAAAGAGATTATGGATAAATTGGGTGAATCTATGGACAAAGTTCTGCCAAGGATTATGGAAGACGGAAGAATCCCGCAAACAAAAGAAGAATTGTTCTTATTAACAGAATTATATGACAGATATCCAAATATAGAAATTACGGACAGGATGGTAGAATTAAACAAAGATTCAAAACTCAGACACTATGATATTTCAAGACTATAATACAAAAAGGGCTTAATGATTCATCATTAAGCCCTTTTTCTTTAGTAGTATGACTATTCTTCTTCGGAAGTTTCTTCTTCAACTTCTTCTGCAAGGTCTTCTTCATCAACTTCCTGTTGATTCATTTCTTCTTCAATTTCTTCTTGAATTTCGTCAGAATCAAACGGAGTTTCTTCTGCTTCATCATCATTGTTGTAGTCAGGAGCGTTGTTAATATTTGCGCCTTCTTCATCTTCCATTTGTGAAACAGACTTGATATCAATCTTCCATCCTGTCAGACGGTGGGCAAGACGTACGTTTTGACCTTCACGACCGATTGCGAGTGACAATTGATCATCAGGTACTACAACAAGTGCATCTTTCCTGTCTTCATCATCGGTCATAATATTAACTGATACAACTCTAGCCGGAGAAATTGCATTAACAATGTATTCAACCGGATCCGGCGACCAACGTACGATATCAATTTTTTCATTTTTGAGTTCGCCAACGATTGTTTGAATCCTGCTTCCGCGAGGTCCGATACAAGCACCTACGGAGTCAACTTCAGGGTCATTTGACCATACCGCAATTTTGGTTCTGAAACCTGCTTCACGCGAAATTGATTTAATTTCAACAATCCCGTCTTCGATTTCCGGAACTTCAAGTTCAAACAATTCTCTGACTATTTCAGGATGAGCGTGAGATACGATAACCTGAGGAAGTCTGTTTGTTTCTTTTACGTTGAGAACAAATACGCGGATTCTGTTACCGGGTTTGTAGTATTCTCTTGGAATTTGTTCTCTTTGCGGCATAATTGCATCAGTTTTGCCGATATTTACTATAACGTTTCTGTTCTCAACTCTTTGAATAATACCGGTAGTAAGAGTTCCTTTCTTTTCAAGAAATTCGTTTAAGATGTTGTTTCTTTCAGCATCTCTTATTCTTTGTGTGATAACCTGTTTAGCGGATTGTGCCGCAATTCTTCCGAACTGGTCCGGTGTAACTTCAATTTTAACTTCGTCATCAATTTCAACTTCGTCGTCGATTTCTTGTGCTTCTTCCAAAGAAATTTCCATATCAGGGTCTTCTACTTTTTTAACAACTGTTTTTGTAGAGAATACTCCGATTTCGCCGGTTTGCTCATCAAAGATTGCTTCAATGTTTGCTGCTTCTTTAACATGCATGTGTTTTTTGTAAGCGGCTACGAGAGCATCGCAAAGAGAAGAAATAATAACATCTTTGGATATTCCTCTTTCTCTTTCGAGTTCTTCGCAAGCCTCAAATAATGCTGTTCCGATTTTAATCATTTTATTTTTCCTTTCTAATCTATATATAATTTTGCAGATTGTATATTTGTTTTAGAAATTTTTAGTTCCTGTCCGTCGTCAAAACGGAAGAAAGTCAATCCTTCATTGTCATCCCAATCAAGGATTTCCCCCTTAAATATTTTTTCTGTTTCGCCGTCAAGAGGTTCTTTGAGTTTAAGACTGATTCTTCTGCCTTTAAAAATTAAAAATTCCTTGTCTGATTTGAATTTTCTTTCCAATCCGGGAGAAGATACTTCAAGATAGTATTTAACAGGAATCAGTTCATCCAAAAATTCGTTCAGACTTCTTGTAATATTTTCACAATCATCAAGAGTTACATCTTTAACTTTTGAATAAAGATAAATTCTCAAAAACCAGCGGTGATTTTCTTTTACAAATTCAATTTCAATAGGGAGAAATCCAAACCTCATCGCCGTATTTTCGATAAGCGGCGTGATTTTTTCTATAACTTCGTGTCTGTTAATATCCTGTTTCATAGACTTCTCCTATTTCTCTTGTAAAGCCCTAAAAGGCTTGCCTTACAAATAAAAAAAGAACGGGATAAGTCCGCGTTCTTTTTCAAGAAACTATTCACAATGTCATTCTAGCAGAAATAATTTTAAAAGTAAAATTTACATTCCCAAAAATAGAGTTTTTGTGAATTTTTGTAACGAGAGATGTTTTTATTTTTCGCAAGAAAAAAGTTTGCAGGTCTGATTTCTTTATGCTAGACTGTCAGCATTATGAACAGAAAACCAATTGTCGCAGTAGTCGGAAGACCAAACGTAGGAAAATCAACATTCGTGAACAGGCTTGTCGGAAAAAGACAGTCGATTGTTGATGACCTCCCCGGGGTTACCAGAGATAGAATATATTTTGATGTAGAGTGGCAGAACAAGTTTTTTACAGTCATTGATACCGGCGGAATTGTTCCGGGGGAAGATGATGAAATAATGGTTTCTATTTACGATCAGGCAAAGATTGCGTGTGATGAGGCAGATAAGATTATTTTTCTTGTTGACGGAATAGACGGCGTTACTCCTGTTGATGAAGATATTGCAAACATTTTGAGACAATCAAAAAAACCTATTTTTTTGGCGGTTAATAAAGTTGATTCTTCAAATCAAATTACTATGATTAGTGATTTTTATTCACTTGCAATAGGTGATCCGATTGCAATTTCCGCACTCCACGGTTCTGGCGGTGTCGGTGATTTGCTGGATGAAATAACTGAGGATTTTGAACAGAATATAGCGGATGAAGATGACGGGACTATAAAACTTGCAATAGTCGGTCGTCCGAATGCCGGCAAATCTTCTATTGTTAATGCTCTGTTGGGAGAAAATCGTGTTATTGTCTCTGACGTTTCCGGAACTACCCGTGACAGTATAGACTCACGTCTTACATATAATGGTCAGGACTATGTGATTATCGATACGGCAGGAATAAGAAAGAAATCAAAAGTTGATTACGGTGTTGAAAAATTCGCCGTAGACAGAGCAATTCGCTCAATCCGAGAGTGCGATGTTGCGCTTATGGTTATTGATGCTGCCGAGGCTGTAAACGGTATTTCCGATCAGGACAAAAAGATTGCATCTATCATAACAGAGGCAGGAAAAGGGATGGTAATTGCGATTAATAAGTGGGATTTGATTGCGGATAAACAGTCGAATACCGTTAATAAGTTTGAAAAAAAACTTGAAAATGAGATTCCGTTTTTGAACTATGTTCCTAAGATTTATATCAGTGCAGTTACCCATCAGAGGTTAAATAATATATATACGAGAGTTTCCGAAGTTTATAAAGAACACAAAAAACGCATATCAACCGGACTTTTGAATAAAGTAGTAAATGAAGCCTATGCGCTCAACCCGCCTCAGACAATAAAGAATAAACGATTGAAGATAATGTATTCGACTCAGGCTGCATCCGAGCCGCCGACCTTTGTTCTGTTTGTAAATGATGAAAAACTTTTGAAGGACCATTATAAACGGTATCTTGAAAATAAAC
>JAFXYU010000096.1 GCA_017541565.1 bacterium
ATTCTTTGAAGTTCTGCGCGTCTGGCTTTTGCGGCATCTATAACCTCATTGATATCTTTTGCATTTGCATTTGGCTCTTTGAGTTGTTTTTCTAATGCCTCAATTACTCTGTTTAATTGATATTCTGATGCACTGTTTTTAATACCTTCTTTTACTTCCGCATAGTTTTTATTTTGGACATTTTCCATGAGTTCTGCCCAAGCAGTACCTTCTTGCGGAGCATTTTGAGGTGTTCTGTATTGATTTTGTACGGATTTAGCAGCATCTTCGCCTTCAGCCGGATTTGTTCTGCCTGCTTCTCTAAC
Organism: bacterium; assembly: GCA_017541565.1. Taxonomy (GTDB): domain Bacteria; phylum Cyanobacteriota; class Vampirovibrionia; order Gastranaerophilales; family Gastranaerophilaceae; genus CAG-196. The sequence goes on from JAFXYU010000096.1 coordinate 306, forward strand.
GTTTTTGGGTTCTTCCGCAGTATTTCTACCCGCATCTCTGACGTTAGATGCCTTTTCAGCGCTTTCAGCCGTAACGTTATTTTCATTAGCGGGTTCAGATGTTTCAGCCTTCGGTGCAGAAGTGTCATTCTTGCCTTCAGCCGTATTTGTTCTGCCTGCTTCTCTGACGTTTTGGGGTTCTCCGGATGTATTTCTACCTGCATCTCTGACATTAGATGCCTTTTCTCCGCTTTCAGTATGAACATTGCTGCTATTAGCGGGTTCAGATGTTTCAGCCTTCGGTGCAGAAGCGTCTTTCTTGCCTTCAGCCGGATTTGTTCTGCCTGCTTCTCTAACGTTTCTGGGTTCTCCGGTGGTATTTCTTCCTACATTTCTAACGTTAACTGCTTTTTCGCTGTTTTCAGTCTGAACATTGTTGCTACTAGCGGATTCAGAGGTTTCAGACTTAGATGTAGACATGTCTTTCTTACCTTCAGCCGTATTTGTTCTGCCTGCATCTCTGACGTTTTTGGGTTCTCCGGTAGTATTTCTTCCGACATTTTTGAAGTCATTTGGATTGTTTCCGACATCTTTGACCGTGGTCGGTTTTTTATCATCCGGTTTAACAACATCTTCGGGTTGTTCAGGATTAACCGGCTTATCGGTTTCTCCTTTTTTCTTAACTTCAGGTTTTGTATCGGTTGTTTTTGTTGTTGAACTTCCATCCAAACTGATTGTTCCGTCGGCATTTTCCGTAAATTTAACGCCGCGCTTTCTTAAATCATTTTTGATGGCTTCGGTACGTTTTACGTTTTTATTTTCACCGAATCTTTCAACGTTCTCCGTCAAAATTCTGTTATGTTCTTCGACCAGTTGTTTTTCATTAAATCTGTAATTCTTGCTGTCTTTTTCTTTGCCCAATGAGTGCGTAATTAACATCATTGCCGCCAAGATAATATCATTCATTATGGCTTCATTACTTCCGACAACATTCCAGAAGTCTTCCGCTGTGAGTTCATAATTCGGATTAACTTTCTTCTGTTGAGCAACAAAGTCAACGATGGCTTTACCGTTAGCGTATCCAAGCAGACCGCCGCCTTCTATAAGACCTTTGCAAACCATACTTATCGCTTGTTGTGCTACGGCATTTGAACATTTTATTGCATCAGCAACTTTGCCTACGATGCCAAGACCGCTTGCAACGAGTGCAAACTTACCAAATTCAACACCGGCTTCAATGTTCTTATCCATTCTTGCACCCAAGTTATACAATGTATGTGCGCCTGCGACAGTTACGCCGGTAGTAATTGCATTAGTTGCAATTTGAACGGATTTATTAATAACAGCAGCCATTTTCGGTGAATTTTTAAGCGCAGTTCCAACAACTCGTCCTCCTTGTGCGCTGGCAACATAACCGGCTGCTTTTGTTATTGCGGCAACCACTTTATATGTTTTTGAACCTGTGTTAAGGAGTTCAAGTACTTTTGCACCGCCAACTTCTAATGCACCCGGAATCCAGAATGTCAAGGCAGTTGCTCCGATGTCGAGTGCCATTTCCGTGTATGCCTGTGTTATAGCCTGATTTTGATTGAAGGTTGCAACTTCTTTACCTATATTTTCACTTCCGTATGCTGCCTGATTCAACATGTCAAGTCTTGTCTGCATCTGGTCGAGTGTCCATCCGTCAGCCGTATCCATAGCCTTTTGTGAGAATTCGTCTTTTACTTTTTTAAGAACCGCTTTGTACGCTTCAACATCTGATGCTTTAGGAGGTTCTGCTTTGTAAACTTTTGACATTGCATCAATGTATTCGCTCAAGTAAACTCTCTTGCCGTCAGCATCGTGCATTACAACAGTTTTGCATTTTC
>JAFXYU010000097.1 GCA_017541565.1 bacterium
AAGTGAAGGAAAAGCACTCAATTTACCCTCTGCAATAGCAACTGCACTCAGACAAAGAGGACTGGACAAAGAAAACTCGGAACTTATCAAAAATTTGGATGAATCCGCAAAAATTCTCGCGGAATAATTGCTATTGCATTCCTATCCCGTGACGAATTTCAACCGCATCGACTCCCAATTGGTCTAACGCTTTCATAGCAAGTGATGTCGGCTCGTCTAAGATTGCCAGCAGTAAATCAACTGCTTCAATTTTTTGTTTGTTGGATTTTTTTGCAGATAACCACGCACGTTCAAGAACACGTTTTGCACGGTTTGTGAATACGATTTCCTTATCAAAATACTCATTTCCGTAACCGACAAGATTTTCGACAACCAGTCTTGCATCTTTCATCGTAATTTCAAGGTTATTTAAAACTTCAAATGCAACACTGGTACCTTCGGCAATAATACCCAATAAAAACATTTCCGTCCCGACAACATTTCTTCCAATTCTGCGTGCCTCTTCCTTAGCAAGTTTCATTATGGAGAGCGTTTCCGGCATTTGTTTTTCAATCGGTTTTAAAATTTCTTCCGAAAGTCTTTCGGCATTGATACCGAGCGATTTAATGATATCGTAAGCAAGTCCTTTTTTAGTCTTTAATACGCTCAATAAAATGTGTTCCGGTGTAATGTCGGATGAACCCAACTCTTTTGCGGTTTGCAGCGCCATATTCATCATAAGAAAAGCGTTTGGAGTGAAGATAATTTTTTTATCTTCAAATTCTGCCTGACGGGATTGCTGTTCTTCCAGTTTTTGTTCAAATGTATTGGCATTCAATCCATACTTGTTAACAGTTTGCACGAGTTCGGTATCCGAATTTTCCAGAATAGAAGCAATAATCTGCTCCGTTCCCAAGATTTCGTATCCTTTTGCAGACAATTTTGAAACCGCTCTGTCAAAGATTCCGGACATTTCTTCACCTTCATAAATCATTTCAAAACTGCTTTTTTCTTCATCCGTTTCGGTTTCGGGATGTTCTAATCTCTTAATTTTCTTCTGAACGAGTTTTGTCAAAAGGTCACGCGCATTATACGCATTAAAATCAAAACTCTTGAGAATAGTTTGAACGTTAGAGTTCTTGTCTGAAATTACCGATAAAAACAGGTGTTCAAAAAGAATATTGTTGTTACCTGAGCGGCTTGCCAAATCGAGCGTGTGTTTAAGAATTTCCTTATAAGCGCGGCTAAACGGAATTTCCGAAGACGATTTCGGGTTTCTTACGACGTATTTTTTCACTTCGTTTTCGGCATCTTCAAAAGTTATTCCGTACATTCTAAAGACTTTTAAAGATACTCCTTTTGCTTCGCTTACCAGCGCAAGGAAGAGATGTTCCGGCATAACTTCGGAACAACCCATTTCGCAAGCCAATCTTTGGCTTTCACTAACTACGTTAACCGCACGTTCGGTAAATCTTTCAAACAATTATTCTTCCTCGTCTTCTTCATCCAAGTTTTGAATGTACTCACAAACACGGTTGAATTCCGCTTCGTCATCAATGTTTTTGAAATATCCTTCGTCGCCTTCTTCAACATATTCCATAACGATTAATTCTTCATCTTCATCGTTTTCATCACCGTCAAGCGGGAAAAGAAGTGCATAGGTTTTGTTCTCAAAATCTATTACGTCATAGATTTCGCATTTTACTTTTGTTCCGTCTTCCCAAAGGACTTCAACGTACTGTTCTTCATCTTTGTTTTCTTCGCTCATAGTCATTTCCCCAAGTATTGTTCAAGTATCACACAGGCGCTTTCCATATCGACAAGACCTTTATTTTTACGAAAATCAACTTTTCGTGCTCTAAGTCTTTCTTCTGCTTCTTCGGAAGTCAGCCTTTCATCTTCTAATATTATATCAAAACCAACAATTTTTTGTGAAAAATTTATACAATCTTGTGCCTGTTCTCCGATTGTGCCGTCCATATTTTTAGGAAGTCCGACAACAATCTTTTCAACGTGGTTTTCTTTTGCAATTGTAAGGATTTTTTCAATTGCTGTGTCCTCCGGTTGGCGTTCAATACAGGAGTGCGGAGTCGCAATAACAAGCAGAAAGTCGCTCAGTGCAACTCCTATTCTTTTCGTTCCGACATCAAGCGCCATTACTCTATACATTGTCAACCCACCTTGCTTCAATGCTTGAGATTATAAGGTCCAATTGCAAAAGTTTAAAATCGTCACTTTCGGACTTGTTTGGCTTTTCAAACAGATTTGATGCTTTTCTTTGGTTTTTAAGGATGTATCTTTTGCCGACATAATATTCGTAAATGCTCTTCCTTATTATGTTTGTAAGGAATTGATAATTTGAGCCGAGCGAATAGAAAATTTCAGCAAATTCTTTATCGTCTTTTGTCAGTCTTAAATATGCCGCAATATTGAATGTAATTAATTTGTATGCAAGTTCCTGGGCGGTATAGATGCGGTCATAATTATCGGCAATGAATTTGTCGTAATCTATGTTGAAATTGTTTTCTTTGAGTTCTCTTGAAAGATTTTCAATAAAGGCATTGAAGTTTTCGGATGTGATTTCGTCAAAGAACCAGTTTTGAACAAATTCGCTCAAACACAATTTATCAATGTCTTTTTGGTTAAGTTCTTTCTTTTCAAGATTAACTTCGGGTTTTTCTTCTTCAATGTCAAGAAGAATGCTTTGCCAACAGATGTACTCGTAAGGAATAGGTTCACCGTTCGTGTGAGCATTATCTTCCGCTTGATTTAAGAGGTATTTTGCTACACCTGCTGGAATTTCATATCTTTCCTGATAGTTGTAGAATTTGTCAATAATTCTGTAGAAATCTTGTTCCGTCATCATATTAAAACCGAAAGAGTCAAGAATGCCCCATCTGGGATTGATTACGATTGCCAAGAATTGCAGACTGCCGTTTTCTCTTTTTCTTGAGAAAATAATTGCCATATTTCCGTGTCCGTCGGGGAAGGAAATATAAGTTTTATATGGTTTTGATTCTTTTAATATGTTTTTATAAAATTCTTCTGTTTTATCGACTCTTATTCCGGACATTTTGAGTTCGGACAGTGCTTTGTTTATTCTGCTTTGCAAACTTTCAGACGCAAAAGATTTTGCGTTTTCCAATGCGTGGTACGCAAGTTGTGATTTTGAACGCCCCAAGATTTCCAGTGCCGTGTATCCGACTTCCGTTCCCATATAGTAAAGGAAAACAGGAATAAGAATATTTGCGAGGCTGTCATAGGCATAATCTTCTTCGAGAGATTTTATCAGTACAATTTTATCGTTATCGGAGAGCGCATTTATAAAATCCATAAAATCTATTTGCGCTTCCGGATTCATAATCGCAGATTCAAGCAGTTGTTTTGTTTCTTCGTTAATAAGTTCGTTGAACTGTTCAAAATATCCGCTTATTACATCATATTCGATTTTGTTTCCCAAATCTTTGAGCATATTGAACGCAATCATTTTTATATGGTCATTATATTCGGGTTCTTTGATAACATTCCAGAGTTCGTCAGTCAGGGTTTCTTTGTCAATCAGTTCTGTCAAAAGCCAGCAAATGAGCATAGCCTTTTGTTCGGTAGCGTTAACGAGTTCTCTGATTAAAATATCGAGAACGGCTTTTTTGTCTTCAATGTTTCTTAAATCTGTAATTAGCGATACATCGGGTTGATTAGTTGAAGAAAGTGCCGTTATTGTTGCTAAAATTTCTGCTTTTATTTGAATCTTGTTCATAAAACCCCTCTTATAAAACGGATAACTTAATTTTAAGATAATTTTACAGTAAAATTACAAGTTTAGCAATTGGGGGATTTTATTATAAAAAGATTGTTATAAATTACACCTTTAATAATTCCAAATCAATTTCTTTAAACATTTTATTTGCCGCTTCCAGAACTTGTTTTCTGCAAGCGTCGGAGTTCAAGTACAATTTTACATTGCTTATCAATTGTACCGTAAACGCATGACTGTATTTTGGGAACAATTTATTTTCCAACAAGTAATCATAAAGCCGTTTTGTGATTGTGATAATATCGGTAAAATTATTTTGGGCTTTCAAACCGCTTGATACAATTGAATCCATCCTTCTTCTGTACATGTATAAATGTTCATCCAGCATATATATAAGTGTAGATTTTGTAAAAAATCTGTAATAAAATTCAATATCTTCAAAAATTAATCCGTCCGCCCATCTGAGGTTATTTTTAGTAATAAAATCTTTTCTGTACATTTTGTTCCACGCGTATGCTGGGAAGGTGTGAATGTTATCCTTAGAAACGTCCGTAAAACCTTCTTTTAGTGCAACAAGAGCGGGGAATGTAATTTCTTCTGTTTTTTGATTCCAGTCGAGATATGACCACGGTTTGCACCAAACGGAATTTACGCCTGTTTCTTCAATTTTTTCGTACATAAGTTTCAAATAATCCGGAAGTATCCAGTCGTCAGAATCAACACAGGCGATATATTTGCCTTTTGAATGTTCAACGCCGGTGTTTCTCGCCGTTCCCAAACCTTTATTAAATTCGTGTTTTATGATTTTTATTCGTCTATCTTTTTTTGCGTATTCTTCAATAATTTTGACAGAGTTATCCGTTCCGCAATCATCAATACACAAAACTTCAAAATCTTTGAATATTTGATTTAAAATACTTTCAATACACTGTGCAATGTATTTTTCCACATTATAAACAGGAACTATTATTGAAATTTTTACATTGTTCATACAATGAATTTTACCATATTCCGGCGGTAATAATTATCGTTCGTTTATACGATACTATACACTTTGACAATAGTATAAAATAAGCGTATGGCAAAAAATAAGGATATTTTAATAGAAAATTGCTGGAAAAAAATTGACAGAGAAAAAAATATCAGCAAAAAAGATTTGTACACTCTTGCTTCTGTTTTTTCTAATAAATGTTATACGGGAGAACTGTGCAGAATCCTTGAATTGATTTATAAAAAGGAAAAAAATACTGATATTTTAAAGCAGATTGCGAAAAAGCAAACGGAAGCAGAAATGTATGGTCAGGCAGTAAAAACTCTGAAAAGACTTTTAAAAATCAGACCTGATGATTACGAAACCTGCTGGCAATTAAGCGAATTATATAAGGAATTTGGTGACGGATATTCGATTTTGTTTTATATGAAAAAAGCAATTGAGTTGGAGTTGAAGAAAAATGATTAAATTAACTCCGAAAGCAAGATATGAATTTGATGTATTAACGGACAAATATGAGATTCTGTGCTGCATTCTCGGATATTATGTTCGAAAATATGATGTTGAAAATACTAAAAAGTACAACAAATTCAGATTAAAATTTTTGAAAAATTTTGAGAGTTTATTAAAAGAAAATGCGGTCGAAAAGGACGTTATTTCTCTTTTTAAATTAAAAAAATATGATGATTTATCAAAAAAACTGAGTTTTGTTAAAAGAATTAAGCAAAGTGATGAGGAACTTGTCAGAACAATTTATGGTAATCTAAATCGAAACAAGGCTTTTTTATATAGAATACTAATGTCAATCGGATATGTTGACAGGATGCCTTATTTTTACTGTGCGTCAAAGTTAGTCTTTAAAAAACAGTATGAAGAGATTTTTTCGTTCTTAAAAGAAGGGTATAAATTATCCGGTGACAACTACATTTTCGGTCTGATTGGCGACATTTGCAGACTGAAGAAAGAGTACGAAAAAGCATTTCTTTATCTGTCGTATTTTTATGATGAAAATGAACAGGACAGGAAAATGCCTGCTGATTCAATTGAAAAGGTCGTTCTAAAAATGATGAAAACAGGTGTCCGTGACAAAAAAGAGTGCAAAACGGAATACAAATTTGTTAACAAGAAAGAAAACATAAAAATTCTTGAAATGCTGAAATTTTTAACTTCCGGCGGAAGAAATAATAATTATGTAAAAGAATTGTTTGACAATTTTTATAACAGAGAAATGTTCAAGGCATCAAAAGCGGTTCTGAAGTATTATTCTGTTTCGGACAAAAAGTCCCGTGCGGTTTTTTATCTTATGAAGTCAAACTTGAATATGAAAACCGACAAAAATATTTCTGAGACTGTATCTTTGCTTGAAAAATATATAAGAATCGTTGAGGATGACGCGTCTGCCTACAATTCCCTCGGATGTTGTTATGTGGAATTGAATATGAACAAATATTATGACAAGGCTTATGAGTGTTTTAAAAAAGCATTGAAACTTTCTCCCGAAAATCCGAATTTTTTGCACAACATGTACCTGCTTGAAAAAGATAGCAAAACCTGGGAGCAGAATTTCAAAACCCTGAAAAAGATAACATCACTTCGAGGAACTTATGATGAAAGGTGGAAATTTTCAACAGCAGTTATTAAAAACGGTGATTTAAAATACGGTTATAAACTTTATAAAGACCGTTTTAAAAATGAAACGATAACGATTGCATACCCGAAAGAACTCACCGGTAAAAAAAGTTGGAGGGGGCAAGATTTAACCGACAAAACAATTCTGGTACATTTTGAACAGGGATTCGGTGATATGATAATGTATTCCCGATTTTTGTATAAACTGGAGAAAATTGCGGGAAAAGTTATTCTTGTGGTTCAGGACAAACTCACCGAACTTTTTTCTAACAATTTTGATTTTGAAATATACGGTGAATCGCATTGTAATCTTAAAAAATTAAAATACGATTACTGTGTTGCAATGATGGATTTACCTTATTTCTTCAAATGCACAAAAGACACAATGCCGTACAGAGACGGATATTTGAAAGCATCTCTTCAAAGAGTTGAGGATTACAAAAACAGATTTTGCAGAAATGACAAATTTAAAATAGGAATCGGATATCTTGGGCATCCGAACAATCGTGGGCTAAAACGTGATACTGAACTGGTGAATTTCAAGGTTCTTGCAAAAATCCCGAATGTACAGTTATATTGCCTGCAAGTAGGTGATGAAGAAACAAAAGAAAAAACTTTAAAAAAGTACAATATAATAGATATGAGCAAAACATTTGCCGATTTTAACGATACCGCTGCTGCGATTGCAAATATGGATTTGGTTGTGACCATAGATAACGTTCTTTTGAACTTAGCAGGCGCTATGGGCGTAAAAACCTTCGGACTCTTCAACCAAAATTCGGATTACAGATGGTATACTCTTGGTGAAGATGTTGGCTGGTACAGTTCGGTTATTCCGATTCAGGCAAAAGAAAAAGATGATTGGAAAGGTGTTTTTAAGCAGCTTAAAAAATTAACAGAGTCATACATTGATAAAAAAATAGGATAAAAAATACCCGCGTATGGATTACGCGGGTATTTTTTGTTTGTTATGCATTAAAGTCCGAATGCGCTTAATAATTCCGATTTTGTAAACTTTTGACCGCCGCAGAAGAATGTATGTGTCGGACTGTTATAAGTAATGGTGTATGTACCGATAAATGTACTCCTTGCCGTACCTTGTTCAACCTTGTTTATGTTATCTCTGCATTCTTGTTTGAACGATTCCATATTCGTTGACACTGATTGCATATATGCTTTTTGAACTGCATCTGAAAAATTCGAAAAATTCTTTTTACTATCTTCTCTGAATGAGTTAAATTCTGCTGCAAAATCATCACCAAAACCTGAGCCTACGGTTGTAGTTTGTGCTTCATACTCTTGTGATGTCTGTGATGTTTGAGATGTCTGAGAAGTTTGAGAAGTGCCGCCCAGTTTTATCCAAGTCTTAGAGTTAGTATCGTATACTGAACTTGTTCCGTCACTGCAGAATTTGGTTGTTTTTCCATCACCTCCGACTACACAGCGGAAATTACCTGTCGTGTGAGTTGGTTCTGATGAAGGTCTTAAATTTCCGTTAACTCCGTGTCCCATTCTTGCTCCTTTCTGTATACTATTATTTACTTTTTAAATCTATGTTGAACGTTATTTTTTTGGCGGTTCTAATTTTTGATACGGCAAATCTTTATGCTCTGTTTTTAGAAC
>JAFXYU010000098.1 GCA_017541565.1 bacterium
CGGATGAAACTTTGTATGTACAGGATTATTTCCTGCAGAGCATTGATATTTCAATTCCGGAAAAAACAGAAATAAGATTGCACAAATACATTATAGGAATTTATGAAAAAGAACTTAAAGAATCCCTGCGAACACGCTCAATTACAATATCCCGACAAGCACTGAGGGCAGAAATCGAATACCACAAAAATTGTATCGAAGAAATTAAAAACGGAAAAAAATCCAATGAACCTGTCCATAAGGCAGAAGAAAAATCCGCCGTACAGGAAAAAACTACATCCGCTATAACAGAAAGCCTTGAAAATAAATTAAAAGAAGCACAAGAATACTTTGACAAGGAAAACTATACAAAATCAATTGAAGAATATCTAAAAATCATTGACACAGAAGAACTTGATTCCGGCATGCTTAATGAAATAAGACACAAACTCGGAATTATATACAAAAATGTAGCGGATTACACAAAAGCACAGCATTATTATGAACTGGTAGAAAAGTATTTTAAGTATAACAATGAAATAATAAATTTAAACTATCTGTATTACGAATTAACAGAACTCTACCATGTTATGTACAAAAATGAGCGCGCAATTGAAACAATAAAAAAAGTTATCTATTCGGTTGATACACCGCAATCACTAATGGTTGATGCCTGCACGCTTCTTGGAAACCTCTATTCCGAATTAGACAACTCCGAAGAAGCATACGCTTACTACCAAAAAGCGCTTGAATCCTTGGATGAAAACACTTCAGAAGCGACTCTTGCAGAATTGTATTTTAAATATGCACTCGCTAATGATGACAGAGGTGACAGCGCGACGGCATTTGAATATTACAACAAATGTATTTCTTCTAACGACACCCGATACAAGTCCTCGGCATATTCAAACCTTGGTTCCTGCTATTACGAAAACAATAACTTTTCCGATTCAAAAGCCTGCTTTTTAAAAGCATACGAAATTGAAAAGAATGAGAATAATTATGACGGAATTTATTATATAGCCATTAATTTGGCAAATATTTTTGCTGAAGAAAAATCAACGGAAGCCCTAAAATATCTGCTTGAAGCAAAACAAAGCGCAGAATTTCTAAACGAAAACAGTTACCTGCTCGAAGTTTCCATAATGCTCGGAGATTACTACTACAACGACCCGAACAAACATAAAGAAGCCTTGATTGAATACCTCAAAGCAAAATCTGCCGCAGAAAACATGCCAAATGCAGATATTTCCAAAATAGAAAAAAGAATTAAAGATATGAAACTCCGAATGGATGAAGGTACGTTTGAAGAAATCGTCAAAAATTATGAAAAATAATACCAAAACAGACTTTAATAATTTTAAAAGAATTTTTCTTGAAGAAAACTCAAAACATAACCTTATATCAAAAGGGGATGAAAAGTTCTTGTACGAAAAACATTATTACGATTCTGTCTCTTTAAAACTTTTTTTTGATAAGTACAAAATATCCGGCGGAAAAATTCTTGATATAGGATGCGGCGGAGGTTTTCCTTGCATACCTCTGGCAATTGAGTTCCCTGAATATGATATTACCGGTTTAGACAGCATAAGAAAAAAAATTAATTCCGTTAATACAATGAAAGAATCTCTGGGACTTAATAATTTATCTCTTATCTGCGAGCGAGTTGAAAAACTCGACAAAAAAGAAAAATACGATATTATTGTAAGCCGCGCTGTCGGAGAACTAAAAAAAATTTGCAATTACGCATTGCCGCTTTTAAAAAAAGGCGGGTATTTTGTCGCATATAAATCTAAAAAAGTTCAGGAAGAAATTGACAACTCAAAAGATATTTTAAAAAAGTTTAAAGCAGAAGTCATTGATATAATTAAATACAATCTTCCGCTTGAAGATACTTATGAAAGAAATTTGGTGATTATAAAGTTATGACAAAAATAAAAGAAATTTTTACATCAATACAGGGTGAAGGTCCGTATGTAGGATATAAACAGTTATTCATACGCTTTTGCGGATGCAATCTCAACTGCAAATATTGTGATACTAATTTTGATATCAACGGCGCAAAAGAGTACACAAAGAAGGAACTGCTTGACATCTGTAATTCCGTTTCCGACTGCCATTCCGTCGCTCTGACTGGCGGAGAACCGCTTTTAAATACCGATTTTCTTAAAGATTTTCTGCCGGATTGTCCGCTTGACATATACTTGGAAACAAACGGAACTCTGTTTGAAGAATTGAACGAAATTATTGATTTTGTCGATTATATTTCTATGGATATAAAACTTCCTAGTTGCTCGGAACAGTCCCCCCAATGGGAAGCACACGACAAGTTTCTTAAAAATTCAAAAGAAAAAAATATTTTTGTAAAAGTGGTTTTTGACAACAACATAAATGACTATGAAATAGTAAAAACAACAAGGCTCGTATCAAAATACGGCTGTGAATTAATCTTACAGCCCAAAATGGACGGGAAAAGCAGTGCTGTTTCGGCAGAATTTATGACAAATGTTTTGGATAAATTCTTAAAACATTATAAAAACACAAGACTTATCCCTCAAGTACACAAATTTTTGAATGTTGATTAAACAATTTCTTTACCGACAATCGGCGCAATTTGTTTAATCTGTTTATAGAGTAAATCGTACTGCCACGGATAAAGTGACTGAGCACCGTCACAAACCGCTCTGTCCGGATCATAGTGTACTTCGATAATCAAGCCGTCGCACCCTGCCGCAACCGCCGCTCTGGACATCGGTTCAACCTTATCTCTCAATCCTGTTGCGTGAGACGGGTCAATTATAATCGGCAAATGGCTCAACTTTTTAATAACCGGAATTGCCGTCAAATCAAGAGTATTCCTTGTATATTTTTCAAAAGTTCTTATACCGCGTTCGCAAAGGATGACTTGATTGTTACCGCCTGCCATAATGTATTCCGCAGACATAAGCCATTCTTCATAAGTCGAAGATAAACCTCTTTTAAGAATAACCGGTTTGTGAGCATGACCGAGTTCTTTCAGCAGGTTAAAGTTCTGCATATTTCTTGCCCCTACCTGCAAAATATCAACATACTTTTCAAACATAGGGAGTTGAGCAACTTCCATTATTTCGGAAGTTACAGCCATACCGTGATTATCTGCAACACTTCTTATAATCTTTAAACCTTCTTCTCCCAGTCCCTGAAATGCATAAGGACTTGTTCTCGGCTTAAAAGCGCCTCCTCTTATAATTTTTACGTTTGATTCTGATAGTTCTTGCGCAGTTTCATCCATCTGGTCATAAGATTCTATTGTACAAGGACCTGCAATGAGTCCGGTGTATTTGTCACCGAATTTTACACCGTTAACCTCCACAATTGTATCTTTACCCTGACAAGCACGAGCAGCAAGTTTATAATTTGTAGTAAGTCTTATTACTTCGTCTACACCGTGAAGGCGGGCGACCTCGGCTTCCCGGTGCTGCTCATGAACTCCACGGGCAACGGCCCGGCGTCGAACACCGACACGAACCACGGGTACTTCATCC
>JAFXYU010000099.1 GCA_017541565.1 bacterium
AACAATATTACAAAACCTTTCAAAACGCGGCTCTTCTTTATATGATGATACATAAACTTTCATCCCCAAATTATCTGCAAGTTTTCCGAGTTGTATTCCAACTTTCCCGCAACCAATTATTCCGATTGTTAAATCTTTTAAAAGTAGACCTTCATATTTTATTGGATTAACATCATATTTTTTTATATCTAAAAGTGCAGGGCGCATCTTTCGAATTAGTGCAATTATCACTCCTAATGCATATTCGCTTACGGCTCTCTCTCCATACTGGTCAACATTTAAAACTGCAATATTATTTCTTTTACAATAATTCAAATCAATGTGACTAAAACCAAACGATCTTGTTGCAACAGTTCTTAAATTTTTAAATTTTTTAAGAACATTTTCGGTTAAAATTGACGTACGATATATGCTTATAACATCCGTTTCAATATAGTCTTCATCGCTGAGTTTTGTCTTATCAGTTAAAGATTCACTAAAAAATTTGAACTCAAAATCAGTAAAAACATTATTTTTAAAATATTCATTCTCAGAATCGCGAAAATCAAACATTAATACTTTCATAAAATCACCTCTGATAAAAGTATTAAATTTCTTATAACGATTCTCAATTATACAAGTGTCGACATTTATAAATTATTTGATTATTGCTTTGGCAAGTGCGAGCATATTGCCCCAACTACCCTTTTTCAAAGCAGCATCAAAACCACTCATACAAGCGGACATAAATGCCATATCAATTCTGTTCCTTTGTTTCTTCAAACCGAAGGTTTCTGACAATAACTCAAAAGCCTCATTTTTTTGAGCCCCAACTAAATCAGAAAACTTTTTGGCATTATATTTAGCAAGTAAAGATGAATATTTTTCAGATAAATCTTTTATCATATCACTAAGAGTTTTACTTTTGGCTTTTAATTCTTTTCTTTGTTCAGCATATTTTTTATATTGGCTATCGTAATAAGACACAAAGTGTTGCGGACACTCGGTCGCTTTATTTGAAAAACTCAATATAGCATCATCTAATCTAACGCATTTGCCGTCAATATATGCTACCCAGTGATTGTTTACTTTTTGGGCATTAACTAATTTTCCGTTATACCAAACTTGCTTGTTATTATTAGATTGTGAACTTACATAAGTATTCATAATAATCCTCTTATATATATAAAGTATATATTTATTAAAAAATTGCCAAATTCTTTATTAATTGTAAAGATTTGTAAAATTTTTTGACATAAAGGGTTTACTTTATTTACATACTGTTGCAATATATAACTTGTAAGAAGTATATACGGGGTAAATCAGGAACGGAAATCCTCCCCCTTATCCAATCACAAACCAAGGGAAGTATCTTTTTCAAAGAATTCGGCAAGGAAAGCCGAAGGGAAGTGTCCGGTCGTTGAATTAAGAACTTACCCAAAAAGAGCAAAAGACCATTGAATAAGGTAATACATAACTATTTCAAATTGTAATTTGGGATAGCATGGGTAATTTTGCGCAAATTTGACAAGAATGAGAGAGACATAGAGCTGCACAAGGATGTGCGGCAAAAGTACGTATCGTAAGAGAGAAAGGAGATCAATCTATGACACTCACAATCAACACAAACATTGCGTCCATAGTAGCGGAACGCAACTTGAACAATGCGACAAATTCACTAAACAGGTCGCTTGAACGTCTGTCAACCGGTTACAAAATTAACCACGCATCAGACAACGCAGCAGGATATTCAATTGCCGACATGTGGACAACACAAATCGGTTCTCTTGATATTGCTTCTGCAAACGCTTCAACAGGTGCTGACTTACTTCAAACAGCTGAACAAACCTACGGTTTGCTAACGGATCATTTACAGAGAATCAGAGATTTGACCGTACAGGCTGCCAACGGTACTTATGGTTCTGCATCACTCAAAGCAAGTCAATCAGAAGTTGAAGCAAGATTGCAGGAAATTAGTCGTATTTCTGCAAATGCTGAGTTCAACGGAATCAAACTTATGGCTTATACAGCAGATGGTGACGGCTCAGGAATTACTTCTGCAGGCTTAAACCTTCAGGTTGGTCTTTATGCCGATAGTGACAGTATTATAAACTTGGCATCCGACCTGTTTAAAGATGCAAGTGTCAGCGGTTTGTTTGCAAATATGACAAACTTTGATACTATAATTGAAGCTGCAAACGGCGGCAGTGCGCCTACAGATGGATATAACTCCGCAGCAGGTTATAATGCAATTGCTTGCGCATGTGCAGGATTAAAAATGAGTGGTAATGAGATGGTAATTGGCGAAAATGCTAAGCAAATGATTGGTTTTGTTGATGATGCAATTACCGAAATTTCAAAAAGAATTACTAAAATCGGTGCTGCTCAAAACAGAGTAAGTTCTGCATTATCAGGTATTGATGTACAATCACAAAACATTGTTTCATCATTATCAACGATCCGTGATACAGATGTAGCGGATGAATCGTCAAAATACATTCAGTCGCAAATTCTTCAACAAGCATCTGCAACATTGCTTGCAACTGCAAACCAAACACCGAGCATCGCACTTAACCTAATATAGTGAGGACTACTCCATGATAAAACCCAAAATCTTGCAAGTTTGTTGATTAGGGATTTATAATTGAAAGGGTGGGCAAAACCCGCCCTTTCTTTTATCCCACTAATCTACACTATTTTGGGGCAATGGTTTATGTTAATATATGTACAATGGAACAGATAAGTAATATTATTTCAGATGACATTAAAAACATTGAAAGTATCATTTTTAGCAGAATTGATACAGATAATTTTGTCAAATTTAAAATTCGTGATTTCTTAAAAAGTCCGTCTAAAAAAATTCGTTCAATTTTATCTATATTATATCTAAGATCTCAAAACGCTGATATTAACGAAAATTTGTTAAAAATAATAGCAGCCGGAGAACTTATACATAATGCTTCTTTATTGCATGATGATGTTATTGATTCCGCCGAAACAAGAAGAAATTTAACAGTATTCGCAAAAGATGTCAGCCCTAAAATGTCAATAATAGCAGGTGACTTATTGGTATCTGAGGCAATCGAACTTGTACTCAGCATAAACTCAGAATATATTTCTGAAAAATTTATTCAATGTACAAAGCAAATGAGCGAAGCTGAAATTCAACAATTCACGCTAAGAGGAAATTTGCCCGACATTGATACATACACAACTATTTGCGAAGGCAAAACTTCAGCATTATTTTGCACATTATTAAAATCATTGTCGGTTTTATCAGGTCTAGACGAAAATATTGCTGATAATTTTGGCAAAATTTTCGGAATAGTCTTTCAAATCAGAAATGATTCAGAACCAAATTCCGCACAAAATGATATTAATAATAAAATCTATACTATGAAAGATATTATTGGTATTGAAAAAACCAACAGTTTAATAGATAATTATAAGGAGAAGATGAAGAGCATTATTAGAGAATTTCCTGATAATATTTACTCAAAAGGATTAATTGATTTAATAAACAAACTATGATAGATAAAGAAAAACTTAAAGCGAACATAAGAGAAACAATCGATACAATACTATTTGTAGTTGTAGCCGTAATTATAATAAGATTTTTTATTGCTGAGTTGCGTTGGATACCGTCAGGTTCTATGAAACCTACACTTGTAGAAGGCGATAGAATTGTCGTAGAGAAATTAACCAAATATCCGAACATTATCAAACATCACGCATTCGAAAACACTCCGCAAAGAGGCGATGTTATGATTTTTTATCCGCCTTTTGTTAAACTGAGCGCAAGTCCGATTGCCGTTTTTAAACGTTTGACAGGTTTTTTCTGTAATGATACAGCATATATAAAAAGAGTCATAGGTTTACCCGGCGAAAAATTTGAAATTAAACGAAACTCAAACGGAGCATACAAAGTCTATATTAATGACAAACCGCTTGAAGAAGAATATATAATGAGCGAATATGATTATCATCCTTGTAAGAATGATATGCACTGCGGTCCGCTTATAATTCCGGAAAACCATTATTTTATGATGGGAGATAACAGAGGCAATTCCATGGACAGCAGATTTTGGGGAACACTGCCTAAAGAAAGATTTATTGGCAGAGCAGTATTCTTATTCTGGCCTGTCACAAGATTAAAAGGACTTTAATCTTTAAATAAATCTATTTCCAATCCTTCGTATGCCATAACAGCATCTTCTGAAGCATATTCTTCTGCTAATGAGTTTAATTTATTATCAGTATACCCGGGATCATAGTGGTAAAATACTATTTTTTTCGCACCTACTTGCTGTTTACAATCAAGCGCCATTTCAAATGTTGAATGACCAAAGCCCTGTTTAGGAACATAAATACTTAAATAGTCCTCTGTTGAATATTGAGCATCATGAATAATTAGATCGCACCCTTTTGCAAATTTAATAAGTTTCTTATCTCCACCCGGATAACTTTCTTTATCTGTTGCATATACCAAAGTTTTTCCTTTATAAGCAATCTTGTAAACAAAAACACCGTTTTGAGGATGTGCATAGGATTTATAGCAGGTAATTACAACGTCGTCATCATTATAGTCACCGTCTTTTAAATCATTAACTCTTATTACGGAAGGAAATTCACAATTTGGCTTAAATATAACATAATTAGTTTCATTCAAATCAACAATTTTTAAATC
>JAFXYU010000100.1 GCA_017541565.1 bacterium
CATGTTGTTGAAACGCTAATTATATAAGGCTTATATAATAATGTTTTATCCGATTGAAAACATTGGTTTTTTATTTTTTGCACACGTTATACAAAAATTTGTTTCTGCAGAAATGGTTTTTGAATAGTCTTTGAGTGAAGTTCCGCATCTGCCTCTGTAATCATTTGCAAGGAACGGGCAGCAATAAATTCCCTTTGCGGCAAGAACTCTCCCCTTTGTGCAATCAGGTGAAGTTTCTGTCATATCGGTGTCTGTTTCAGTAGGAAAGGATTCGTGAATTTGAATGTCCGTGTCAGTTATGTTTTGTTTGGAGAAAATTTCTTTAAAGTTTTCCATAATTTCTCTTTCGGAAAGTTTGTAATAATTTTGAACGGAGAGTACAGAAGTAAAATTGTATCTGCAAAGATTTTTAAGCGCAAAAATTGTCTGTCTGTAATTTCCTCGGTATCTGGATTTATCGTTTTCGCTTTCAACATAATGTGTTAGAGTAAGTTTAAAAAATATTTGACTGTTGCCTTCGTCTTCAACTTTTTTTAAGAACCGAATTTTTTTTTCATTTAAAAAACTTCCGTTTGTACAAATACAAACATTACATCTTTTCAAGCACATTCTCAAAATAGAATTAAAATCCGGATGTGTCATAGGTTCCGCTCCCGTGAGATAAATGCATTGGATTTTTTCGTTCCACGAATCTTTAAGTCCTTCTTTTACCACATCAACAGGGATAAAATCTTTGACGGTTCTTGAAGGCGGAAATTCTATAAAACAAGAGTTACACCTGTTGTTACAGTTTTTTGATGTCATTTCAATAAATAGGTTATTTAGTTCTTTTAACTTAAAAGTTTCTCCCGCACAAATACTCATATAATCCTCCTTAATCGTTACTTTTGTATTCTATTTCAGTAACGAAAGGAAAAAAATTATCGTATTGGGGAGTAAATATTTATCTTGATGACCTAATTTTTATTTTTATCAATCAACTTATTGTCATTTTTCCATTGGAAACTGGAGCGTATTTCGGAACCGACTTTTTCTATCAGGTGATTTTTTGATTCTTCTCTAAGTTTTTTGAATTTACCCCCGCCGGAAGTCATATCTGACATAAATTCTTTTGCGTAACTTCCGTTTTGAATTTCTTTCAGGATTTCTTTCATTCTCGATTTTACCGAAGAATCTATGATTCTGCTTCCGCGGGTGTAGTCGCCGTATTCCGCATTGTTGGAAACGGAATAGTGCATATCTTCAATTCCGCCCTGATAAATTAAATCAACAATTAACTTGAGTTCGTGGCAGACTTCAAAATATGCCATATAAGGAGAATATCCGGCTTCAACAAGTGTTTCAAAAGCGTTTTTGATTAAGAAATCACATCCGCCGCAGAGAACTGCCTGTTCGCCAAAGAGGTCTGTTTCGGTTTCTTCGCGGAATGTTGTTTCAATTATACCGGTTCTTCCTGAACCTATGGCTGCTGCATAAGATAATGCTATTTCTTTTGAATTTCCTGAAATATCACTTTCTATTGCAATCAGTGACGGTACACCTTTTCCTGCAACGTATTCGCTTCTGACTGTATGTCCCGGGGCTTTCGGTGCAACCATAATAACGCTGACTCCTTTCGGCGGAGTTATAAATCCGTAGTGGATGTTGAATCCGTGCGAGAACATCAGATACTGACCTTCTCTCAGATTTGGTTCAATATCCTTTTTGTAAACTTCCGCTTGAACTTCATCAGGAATAAGAATTTGCACGATATCCGCATATTTTACGGCATCCGGTATTGACATAACATTTAAACCGTAATCTTTTGCTTTTTGCCAAGAACTGCCGCTTTCTCGCAAACCTAAAACCACATCACAGCCTGAATCTCTGAGGTTAAGACTCTGCCCGTATCCTTGCGATCCAAATCCTATTATCGCAATCTTTTTTGATTTTATTAAGTCTAAATCAATATCCTTATCCATATAAATTTTTAAATCGCTCATCATATCTCCTTTGGACAAAATTTGTTCTGTGATTTGATTTTAGCATAAAATCGTTATAACTTTTTAAAAGCCGGCATAATATAGTCTATATAAATATTTGTCAAATTGCGGGGCATTGAATATTCTCGATTTGCCCAAACGTTCAATTCTTCTTTGAATGTGGTTTTTCTTTTTTCTTGTTTAATGAAGCCGTTAAAGATATCTTTTTCTATTTCGCCTGATTTTTTACCGCCTTTTTCCACTGTTAAATATATTTCGTCCGTGCTTTTTCCCAAATCTTTGCACATCTTTGTAAAAGCATCTTTCATACCTTTGGACAATAGGTTATTTTTATCAATATAAAATACTCTTGCGCTAAAATTAGGATTATAATTGTTTTGAATTTTCTGTACTTGCATTAATATTTCTCCTTAGAAATTTCTCATATATGAAAGCATATATGAAATGTTGTCTTTTAGTTTTCCAAAATGTGTGTCAAATAAATTCTTTGAAGGTTCGGATGTGTACTTTGCTTCGGCAAAAATTTTATCATTTGGCGTAATTGAATACGTTGTTTGAAAAATTGTATTTATACCCTGCGTGGTTGTTCCTGACTTGAAATCATTATAAAGAGTATATGCCGGGTTAAGTGACATGCTGAAATTGCCGGCATTAACGTTAGCCCTCAAAGGCGATACTTCCAGGGTTGAATTTGCTCCTCTTTTTGATGCGGAAAAAACTTCTCTTATCCAACTGCTAATGTTTTTTGTCCAATTGTAGTTGTTCATTGCAAGAGCCAAAAATGATGCTTTTTTGTCGGAATTAATAGTCATACCGGCAAAAACATCCGTGTAATTTTTTTCGGTCGGAATGCCTAAATTCATACCGCCATAGTATACGGCTTCTTTATGAACGACTCCGGTAAGCCCGGTTTCTGAAATAACCTCGACAGGCTTCTGCGCGCTGCACGCACCGATTGCCGCCAAACTCATTATCCCTGCTAAAATCGGTTTTTTTACTAACATTCTGTTCCCCTTATCCACATTATATTATCATAAAACCCTGTAAAAATAAAATTTGCGGGTGGGGTAAATATAGATTGAGAGCGCATGTAATTATGAATATAGTATTTTTATGATAAACTTTAAGAAAAGATGAATTAATATCGGAGTATTTATCATGCAGATACAGGGAATCCATAGTTATAATATGAGTTTTGGTGCAATTTATAGTACAAGTTTGATACGGTTTACGCCGGAACAGAATGACGTTATTGACGGTATAATTAATACCCTTCGTAGTCCGGTATATGAATTGGGTAATAAATCTCCTGAGGAATATTACAAATCAAAAAACGGTATTGATTTCAAGATTGATAATAGTGATCAGAATACAAACTCGGTGCTTCTAAAAGGGGTTTTGGGTGCAAAAAATATAAAGGATGCAAACAGAAAAGCAATCTCTTATCAAAATTCTTTTGAAATTGGTGTTTATAGTCCTGAACATAAATTTGATGTTAAGGATATTGAATATGGATTGGATAAACATAAGCAAAAAGAACGCTCTATTATTAAAACGGCATTAATACCCATATTAGGTTTAGCAGCACTTGTTGGTATTTATTTCTGTAAAAAAACAACTAATCCTCAATCAAAACCGACAATTGAAACACTAGACAGTATCGGAAGTAAAGCAAAAACAGCCTTTGCGGATACATTAGAATTGAACATAAAGAGTTTAAAATAAAAATAATATTACTCCCTCCTCTATAAGGG
>JAFXYU010000011.1 GCA_017541565.1 bacterium
AAACTGTTAACATATCTTCCGCAAAGGGCAATTTTTGGTTATGTTTTGTTTTATTATGTGCAGGTGTGATTATATGACAAATCCTATTGATACAAACGGAACGTACTACGTTCCTCGTTCTCAAACAGACAAGACCACAGGCTTTTTGCTTGCGACCTTGGCTTCCGGTGCAATTATGAAGGGTTTGTCTGTAACCGGCGATATTTTTCATAAGGAATTAATTAAAGAACAATCAAATAACAACACCTACAGAGAATACCTTAACAAAGCCTTTGACCTGTCAGGACTTGCCGGTAAAGGAGTGAATATTATTCCGGCACAATATGAGAGAGTAACATTCCCGATTGAAGCCGCAGGAAAAAATGCCTGCTATATACCAAAAGCAAAAAAAGTCGTATTAAACACCGATAAAATTTCACACGCAGGATTTCATGAGTTGGGACATGCTATGAATGATCTTATGAGTAAATACGGAGTAAAATACCTTGCAAAAAGCCGCAGAGCCGGATACATAATCGCAGGTTTGATGGAATACTTTGCTATTTTCTCAAGAACAAAACCAAAAGACTCAAAACGAAATCTGGTAGATATTATTGAGGATAATTGCGGTAAAATAGC
Source organism: bacterium (assembly GCA_017541565.1). Taxonomy (GTDB): domain Bacteria; phylum Cyanobacteriota; class Vampirovibrionia; order Gastranaerophilales; family Gastranaerophilaceae; genus CAG-196. Next base: position 619 of record JAFXYU010000011.1, read on the forward strand.
ATTTGCAGCACTTCTTCCCGTTATTGCGGAGGAAGGTATCGCAAGTTACAGGGGTGTAAAACTTGCAAAAGCATCAGGCCTACCCGAACATTTAATCAAAAATCTTAAAAAACTCTATACTAAGGCTCTTGCAACATACGCAGGACGCGCAGTTCTGGGAGGACTTGCCGTAGGCGCATCAAGAATTATTATGGATCATTACACCAGACCGAGAAAAGTCGAATTGGACGAATTTTTCTCTTTCTGATTAACCCTTAACCGCACCGTCCATCGGATTGTTGATAAGATATTTTTTACCCAAAATAAACACAACAATCACAGGGATTGAACAAATACAAGAGCAAGCCATAAGTTCACCCCACATTGTAATCTCTCTGAATGAACTCTTAAAAATAGTAAGACCTACCGCTAAAGTACGCATACTTTCCGTATTCGTAACAATCAAAGGCCACATAAAACTGTTCCAAGTAGTAACAAAAGTAAAAATTCCCAACGTTGCAATCGCAGGCAGCGCACAAGGAAGCGCGACTCTGAAAAATGTCTGAAAGACATTACAGCCATCCAGTTTTGACGCATCTTCCAAATCCTTTTCAAGACTCAAAAAATACTGCCGCATCATGAATACGCCAAACCCTCCGAAAAACCCCGGAACAATAAGTGCTTGATAAGTATTTATCCAACCGAGTTTACTCATAAGATAAAAAAGAGGAACTATATTTACCTGAGAAGGAACCATCATCGTAACAATAATCAAAAAAAACAATACCTCTTTGCCTCTAAACTCCAGTCTTGCAAACCCATAACCCGCAAGAGATGCAACAATCAATTGACCTATAGTCGTAGATAGAGCAACTATCAAACTGTTCAAAAAATATTTTGCAACAGGTATTGAATGAAAAACATTCTTGTACGCACACAAAGAAAGATTGATATTCTTATAATCCGAAAATATATTCTCGTTTCCGCTCAAAGATATTAAAAACATCATAAAAAACGGAATAACCATTGATATTGCAAGTATAATCAATATTGCGTAAATAAAAACTTTTTTCATAAATTAATTATACAAAAAAGTTATCATCAGGCAATGTTGAATCTGCAAATATCTTGTACTGCAAAGAAGAGAAAGATTTGTTTAATTTTTTACTGTAAATACTTTTATAAAAATTGGATATATGATGTTGCAATATTCTTTTTGTTTCCTGTAAAATACCCTCTTTTGTATTATTTTCCAATACGTCTTCTTCTCCTGTTGTTTTATGCAAAGTCCTTTTTAACACAAGACGGCCGTTTCGTTCAGGATACTCCAGTCCCAACATTTTGCAGAAAAAATTAGTAATTGAATTTTTTGTTCTTACAGGCTTCTTACCAACACTGATAATCAGAGAATTGTCCGTAATAAAGCCTTGCGGAACGCGTTCGGATATGATTCTTCTCGTTATAATTACATCTTGACCGAATGCAACTTTCGTCAATTCTTTTTGAATAGGCCTTAAAATTCTGCTTGAGAAACTATCAAGTTGTAATGTGCCAAATTGAACGTTTCCACGATGTTGGATTTTATCTACAAGCATATAATACCCCTACACACTTATATTCACAGATATTTTAACACATAACTCCCTTTTATTAAACTCTTTCAGCAATATTTCTTAATAAAAAAGAACCTATCTTACGATAAGTTCTTTTTTAAATGGTCGGGATGACACGATTCGAACGTGCGACCCCTTCGTCCCAAGCGAAAATATTGTATGACATTTTAACGTATGAAAAAGTTCTTGAAAGCACTATTTATCGGCATTTTGCTAATTCCTCTGGCGTTTAGATATCATTGTGTTTCTTAATGATTTCAACTTACAATTACACTAAAATTACACTAAAAATTAAAACTAACATGTATCAATTTTAAACTTTTATGTGTTTTTATAAAATGTTAATCAAAGTTATCCATAATTATATCATAAGGTGCTGCTTTTTGATTAAAACCGCTGTAAAATGTTTCTTATAAAAAGGAGATGGCTATATGTCTAAAACTGTTTACACAACCCATAACGTGTTTCGCCTGTTCGGGATTAAGGTTTTTGAGTTTTACTCGGACTTCCTGGGTAACGAAACAGAAGGAGATACCGATACCGTGCAGGATGATATCATTCTTCATGAGAACAATCTTAAAAGACGAATGCAGAAGTAACTACATAACAAACGATTTGATTTCTTGTTCTAAAAGACGAAATACTTTGGCTACAAGAAATCCATCAGCGATTGCATGATTAAGACGAACGCTAACAGGCATAACAAGTTTGTCATTTTCTTCTCTGTATTTTCCCCAGTTTATAATAGGAGCAAAATACAAATTACCGTCAGGCAACTCTATATTCAAAGCATCATAAGATAGCCATGGTATAAATGACGCATCGAACCAGTTTGGATGATTTGCCATATCAAGCATATATTCTCTTGTCTTTTTTGCTTCTTCAACATCAGATAAAGCAGCGGCATAGAACTTTTCATAATCATCATCATATTTTGTATAAACTGGAGTGCAGGTTTCAGTATCTTCGTGAAAAACGTATTGCGTGGGGTTTATCACGTCATAGCAGATTAGTTCGTCTGTTTGCCAAAGATACCCCATCCTGTAATCCTCACGAGAATTGAGTACCTTGGACAAAATATAGAGAAAGTTGATATAGAACTTTGTTCCTGTTTCTTTTGAATAGTGAACGAGATCGGTAACATCAATTCGTGCAGTTATAGAAGTCGAACACTTGCAATCTTCAGAAAAGTGGTGAAACACTCCCTTTCGATAGTATGTTTCTTTGTCAATAACCTTATAGTTCATGTAATCCATCTCCACTCATTCGGTCTTGTTACTATATATTATAGCAAAAAGAAGTTAATAAAAAGATCAAATCTGAGGCACCCCACACGCGTGACACCGCATTTTAGGCCTATGGCGGGTATTATTTTACCCGCCAGAATATTTTAAAGGGCAAAAATCTAAAAAAAAATCATTTTTCAATATTCTCATTTTTGCCTTAGTTTTCTAATTAAAGTATAGAAGGAGAATTAAGATGATAATAGATGAATTTACAATTTTAAATCCGATTGACGTAACTCCCTCAAAGTTTAAAAGAAATGGAGAAACAGTTTTTTGAGCTGTATCAGATTCCGCTTGTGTATGAGATGTTCAGAAATGAGAAACCTAAAATGGTCAGATGTATTTTTGGAAGAAGGCTATTTGATTGCTTTAAATCCAAAAAATGGCAGACCTAGAGAATTAATAATAACCCCACAAATGAAAGAAGGTTTATTATCTTTGCCTAGAATTAGTGAGTACGTTTTTACAAGCCCACGTACTAAAACGATGTATAAGGATTTTAAATCAACTTTTGCTAGAACCGTACAAAGAGCAGGAATTCCAAAAATTACAATACATGAACTTAGACATACAACAGCATCAAGATTAAATGAATTAGGTGTTGATTTGGCGACCATTCAGGAATACCTTGATCACGGAGATGCACTAACAACCCAAAGATATATACATAAACCTAGAAAGAATATTGTTGATGCTGTTTTAAGGTTATCGGAGTATTAAGATGAAACTTAAACGCCATTCAAACCACTACACTAAAATTACACTAATGTTAAATGTAAACAATAAAAAGGGTTTCAGAAAATCTCTGAAACCCTTTTTTTTAAATGGTCGGGATGACACGATTCGAACGTGCGACCCCTTCGTCCCAAGCGAAGTGCGCTACCAAGCTGCGCTACATCCCGTAACCTTAACTTTATGCATTCCTTCTATTTAATTTTCAATCTTGACGGTGAGCGAAGTGCTACCTCTCATAAAATCCTCA
>JAFXYU010000012.1 GCA_017541565.1 bacterium
GAAAACGAAAACATCGTCCGTAAAAGTTCTATAACACTCGCCGAAAAGATTGATAATTTTGACAACGCTTGGCGAAATCAGGTGATACATTATCTCGTTCCTATTTTTTCGGAAAATACCAAAGGTGAGTTTGTTCTTCGCTTTGATGATGTAATCGCCGACGCTTTAGAGCAGGGTCCGCTTCGCACCCAAGAATACCGGCTGACAAAGGAACAAACCGAGTGGGTTAATGCTATGGTGGGGCTTAAATCTTTACGGAAAACAGCGTATACATTACTATCTTTTTATCTCGCAAATAAACCCGTCGATTCTGATTGGGTAATCCTGCCGCAAATGAATTTTGACGCCTATTTCGGAAATACCAATTTCAGCAAAAACTATGTGCATATGCTCCCGACCGCCTTTTTTGAACGACGACCGGGCAACTGCGGTGTGAGTATGTATATGATAAAAAGCATTGCTTGACAAATTTAACAAACAGATTTACAATAACACCATATAATATTGGTCACCGGAGGCAGAGTGCCGTAGCACTCAATTGCCGGATTAGGTGTCGAGTGCGCTCGGTTTTTTCACAGTAGTTGCTGTGTAAAGACCGGGCTGTTTTTTTGGAGGTAATATGAATTCCGAACTCTTTGCGATGCAAGCGCCCACAAAACTGTTTTTCAGATGTGCGGTTCCCGCCGTTATCACATCGGTATTCGGTGCACTGTATTCTGTTGTAGACGGTATATTTGTAGGCAGATACTTAGGTGAAGACGCACTTGCGGCAATAAATATCATTATGCCAATCATTATGATTGTCACTGCTATTTCAAATATGATAGCAACAGGTGCTTCGGTCAACATGTCAATTCTTCTCGGAGAAAAGAAACAGGATGAGGCATCGCGTGTATTCTCTTTTTCGGTAAAGTTCATTTTGTTTTTTTCGGTTGTCATCAGCATATTCGGTTTTTTTCTCGCAAAACCGTTTGTCATCATTCTCGCACCTGGGGCTACGGATAAAGCGGTAGCGTATGCGGTGGAATATCTTAAAATCTTTTCTTTGTTCGGTCCGCTTATTCCCATTTACTTTGCTACGGACAACTATCTTCGCGTTTGCGGAAGAGAAAAGCACAGTATGGTGATAGGAATTGTTACACAACTGCTTAATGTTGTTTTAGACTTCATATTGATAGCCGTTCTTCGCCAGGGTGTTCAGGCGGCGGCAACGGCAAGTTGTATTTCCATTGTACTCGGCTCGGTAATCACGCTTACTATGTTTTTGGGTAAACGGATGGATGTGTACTATACAAGAAAAAACATACCGATCGCACGCTTTTTCAGAATCATTGCCAACGGGTCAAGCGAGTTTTTCAGTACCGTATCTATATCCGTTATGAGCGTAGTAATGAACTTGTTTCTGCTTAAATACGGCGGGACGACTGCTGTTGCGGCGTTTTCAATCGTGATGTATGTTGACAGTATTGTGGGAATGCTGAATTTCGGGATCTGCGATTCTCTGCAACCGGCTATAAGTTATTGCTACGGAGCCGGACTTAAAGGCAGAATGAAAGCCATATTCAAGCGGGTTGTAATCGCTTCCGTCACTACATCCATTGTGGCTTTTCTGTTTATGTTTTTTGCAGGACCTACTGTGGCAAAAGTCTTTGTTAAGCCGGACGATACCGACCTTTTAAGCGTCAGTATAACAGCGATAAAAATATTTGCTTTTTCGTATATAGTCGGGTGGATTGATATGTGCTTTTCCTCGTTTTTTACGGCACTTGACAGACCCTTGCGGTCGCTTATAGTATCGCTCTTCGGCACGCTTGTTTTTCCTATCGCATTTTTATTTATTCTTACCGCGATATGGAACTTAAACGGAGTTTGGCTTATGGCAAGCGTTTCAGCTGTCGCCAGCGGTATCTTGACGCTGCTCCTTGCGAAAACTATGAAAATTTGATTTATTTTGTCGCATTTTTAAGATTTTTTAAGAAATTGACACCATAGTTTTTCAGTTTAACATGTTAACATGAGATGGAAAAATAAAAAAAGGTGGACAATAAATGCTTATAAGTATCCTTGATTATCTTAAAGTCAGTTCTATAAACTATCCGATGAAAACAGCCGTACGCGAAGAAGAGAACATGATTACATATTCCGAATTGGAAAAACGGTCGCGATCGATCGGGACCTTGCTTATAAAGTACGACTGTTATAAGCAACCTGTCGGAGTATATATGGAAAAAGGAATACTCGCAGTATGTTCGTTTTTGGGTATTGTGTCGGCAGGCGGGTTTTACTGTATGCTGAATACCGAACTTCCAAGCACAAGACTTGTGCAAATACAGAGTGTTCTTCAAGCAAGGTTAATTATAACCACAACCGAACTGAAAGAAAAAGCAGAGCAGATATTTGCGGGATGTATAATTTGCACGGCAGAGGAATTACAAAACACACCCATAGATAGCAGTGCTTTAAGTCAGATACGCAACCGTATGATTGATACGGATCCGCTTTATATCAATTTCACATCCGGTTCAACGGGTGTGCCTAAGGGAATAGTTGTATCTCATAGAAGTGTTATTGATTTTATAGGGTATTTCACCGATATTTTTGGAATCAATTCATCGGATACAATTGCAAACCAGGCGCCTTTTGATTTTGATGTTTCTGTTAAAGATATTTATTCCTGTTTAAGAACAGGTGCTACTCTTTTGATAGTGCCGAAAAGGTTATTCTCTTCACCTACCGAATTATTGGACTATATTTGCGACAATAAGGTTACAGTGATGATTTGGGCGGTATCGGCACTTTGCCTTATCTCAACATTTCACGCTCTTGAATATAAAACACCGAAAACTGTCAGAAAGATACTGTTCAGCGGCGAAGTGATGCCGTATAAACACTTATGTTGCTGGATGGAATACCTGCCGGATACGATTTATGTGAATCTTTACGGACCTACGGAAATTACCTGCAACTGTACCTATCATATTCTCGATAAAAAACGCGATTATTCATCGGGCATTCCGGTAGGAAAACCGTTTCCAAATGAGGATGTTTTTCTTCTTGACGATAACAATCTCCGAATTATTGTACCGGGCACAGTTGGTAAAATCGCCGTCAGAGGAACCGCTTTGGCGCTTGGCTATTACCGACTTGAAGAGAACAACAAACAGTCTTTTGTTCAAAACCCGTTAAATAACGCATATCCGGAAAGAATATATCTTACCGGAGATTTGGGTAAATATGATGAAAACGGTGACCTTGTTTTTACAGGCAGAATTGATAATCAGATAAAATATCTTGGACATCGCATTGAGTTGGAAGAAGTTGAAAAGGCAATGTCGCAAATGGATGGGGTTGACCGTTGCTTTTGTTCTTTTGAAGACGGTAAATTAAGAGGATATTATGTAGGAACGGTTGAAAAAACGGCGTTGCGTTCGTGCATGAAGGAAACATTACCTGCTTTTATGATTCCCGGTTATATTCGTAAACTTCAAACAATGCCGATGACAAAGAATGGAAAAATCGATCGAAAAAGAGTTATGCTTGAAGCGAAAGGGGAAAAACAGGGATGATGAAAAAAGAAGAGATTATAGGATCAAGCAAATCGGCGTTTTACGTCTTTGATGTTATTGAGTTAAAAAGACGAATTGATTATTTAAGATCCTCTCTGCCGGACGGTATCTCATTATGTTATGCTATGAAAGCCAACCCTTTTGTATTGAAAGAAATATCGGATATTATTGAAAAAATCGAAATTTGTTCCCCCGGCGAGGAAGATATTTGCAACGCTTTGCACATTTCTGATAAAAAGATGGTAATATCAGGCATATATAAATCACCCGATTTTATTGAAAAACTGGTCTCAAACGATAAATTCAGCGGCATATATACAGTCGAATCAAAGACTCAGTATCATATGTTTTGCAATCTGTCAAAGAAATATAACAGAGAAATATCCGTTCTTTTGCGACTCACAAACGACAGCCAATTTGGCATCAATAAATCTGATATTGAAGATATTATCCGAAGCGCAGATAGAAATGAAAAAGTGCGTTGTATCGGTATTCAGTATTTTTCCGGTACGCAGAAAACTTCGCTGAAAAGAATAAAAAGAGAACTTGATTGTCTTGACGGTTTTCTTACACATCTGAAAGATGACTTGGGATTTTGTGCAAAACATTTTGAATACGGTCCCGGTTTTCCTGTTTCTTATTTTGAAGAAGATAGTTTTGATGAAAATGCCTTTTTAGAAGGTTTTTCACAATTGATTGACGCGATGTCCTTTAAGTGTGATATTACGCTTGAAATCGGGAGAAGCATAGCTGCTTCCTGCGGAAAGTATTATACACATATAGTTGACATAAAGCAAAACAACGGTATGAATTATGCAATTGTTGACGGAGGAATGCATCACATTCAATATTTTGGTCAGCAAATGGCGATGAAACATCCCAAATTATCTGTTGTTGGAAAGGCTTATATAAGCAATAATAAACCGTGGAATATTTGCGGTTCGCTTTGTTCAATGAATGATATATTAGTAAAACAAATGCCGCTGCCTGATATAAAAATCGGCGATACAATTTGTTTTGAAAATGCCGGGGCTTATTGCATGACCGAAGGAATATCTCTTTTTTTAAGCCGCGATATTCCGGCAATATATTTAGCTTTGGAAAACGGAAACTTGATATGTGTGCGAGAAACGTTTGAAACAGCCTGTTTGAATACACCAAAACAAGAAAGGATTTAATGACTATGGAAAAATTGATTGAAATTTTAGAGGACATTCAGCCGGATGTCGACTACAAGACATGCGAAGATTTAATAGACGGACACTATTTGGATTCTCTGTCGATTATTTCATTGATTTCGGAAATTGAGGAAGAGTTTGATATTACTGTGCCCGCTGTTGAGATTATCCCGGATAATTTTAATTCCGCAAAAAAGATAATGGCAATGATTAATCGGCTGAGAGAGGAATAATATAATGCCGCTTTCAATTATTCTCGGAGCCGGCAAACTCGTATCCATGACATCATTGTTTGTGCCGGCTTTTTTTGCTCTTTTTCTGCCGTTTTGCATAATAACTTATGCTCTTGTTCCAAAAAAACTCAAAAAATACTTTTTGTTAGTTGCGAGCTACGGTTTTTTTTGGTTTGTAAGCGGAACGCTTGTCATCTATCTTGCAGCAACGACCTTATCAATGCACTACTTCGGGATATGGCTTGATTATACGCAGGGTAAAATGAAATCGGCTATGTCGCAGGCGGAAAAAGAAATCAAAAAAGTTGTTAAAAAAAGATACATCACAAGGCAGAGATACATTGTCCTTATGGCGGTTTCCCTTAACATAGGGGTTTTGCTGCTACTGAAATATTCTAAGTTTTTTACCGTTAATATCAATGATTTACTTGCTTTTATGAAGGTACCGCTTGTAATCGAAATACCGAAATATCTCTTGCCGATAGGAATATCGTTTTTTACTCTTCAATCTCTTTCTTACATATTTGATGTTTACCGCGGTGTAACAAAGGCAGATGAAAATCTTTTTCGTTTAGCGCTTTTTCTAAGCTTTTTTCCAATCATTGTTGAAGGGCCAATTTGCAGGTATAATCAAATTGCCGAAGAACTATGGGATGCAAAGCCCATTACATACCGTAATCTTACATTGGGATTACAGCGTTTTCTGTTCGGTATGATGAAAAAAATCGTTATAGCAGACAGGCTAAATCCTTTTGTAAAAGTTATTTTCAAGGATTATGCTAATTATGAAGGCGGCGTAATTGCTTTTGCCGCTGTGTGTTATACGGTTCAACTGTATATGGATTTTTCCGGTTCAATGGATGCGGTGCTTGGGGTGTCGCAGATTTTCGGTATAACTGTGCCTGAAAACTTCAAGAGACCTTTTTTCTCAAAATCCATATCGGAGTTTTGGAAACGGTGGCACATTACGCTTGGCATGTGGTTCAGAGATTATGTTTTTTATCCAATCACAACATCCGGCAAAATGAAAAAACTGACAGCCTCCGCGAGAAAAAAGATCGGCAATCATTACGGGCCGTTAGTAGCCGGGAGCATTGCTTTGTTTTCGGTATGGATTTGTAACGGTTTATGGCACGGCTCAGCATGGAATTTTGTTTTTTTCGGGATGTATCACTTTGCCTTAATTCTTTGCGGGAATTTAATAAGTCCTGTCGTAAAATCCTTTAATCACAGGTTCAAAATCAACCCTCAGTGGTTTTTTTATCGGTTGCTTCAAATGGTGAGAACTTCCGTTTTAGTTGTGATAGGTGAATTGTTTTTCAGAGCGGAAGGGCTTAAAAACGGACTACAGATGTTTCGTAAAATGATAACAGATTTTTCGTTTTCCTCACTGAATACGGATATGCTTGTAAAATGCGGAGTCGATTACCTCGATTTTGTTATTGCAGGAGCAATACTGATTATTATTTTCATAATAAGTGTGTTAAATGAAAAAGGGATTGAGGTAAGAGAAACCCTTGCAAAGAAAAACATCTTTTTAAGATGGGGAGTTTATTACATACTTATTCTTATCATAGTAATTTTCGGTGCATACGGAATAGGGTATGCACCTGTTGATCCGCTGTATGCACAGTTTTAAGGGGGACAAAATGAGAAACGCCATAAAAAATACCGCCTTCAGTATTCTTTTCATATCGATACTGATAGGGTTGCTGACATTCTTTTCCCTCCTCCTATCTCCTAAGAACAATAATACTGAGGGTGGAATTATCGACCCTGCCGCAAACGGAATACTTAGCGAACCCGAAAACACGATAGATGTTTTAATTGTGGGAGACAGCGAATCTTATACTGCTTTTATACCGTTGCAAATATGGGAACAGCACGGAATTACTTCTTATTGTTGCGGCACTTCCGGTCAACGTCTCAGTTATTCGGAACAGTTTGTTCATAAAGCTTTTCGGGAACAGACTCCCAAAATAGTAATTTTAGAAACAAACGCCATTTTTAGAAAGGTTTCGTTTGATAAGGCGTTAGAGAATAAAATGGGGGCATATTTTTCGGTTTTTACATATCATAACCGCTGGAAGACGCTGAGTAAAAATGATTTGAATTTATCGGTAAGTTATAATTATATTGATAATTCAAAAAACTATAATTTTTCAGCAGTAGCAGTTGCGGCAAACACTACAAAGTA
>JAFXYU010000101.1 GCA_017541565.1 bacterium
ACACCGCCGTTGATTTGCATAGTACTACCTCTTTTTATAGTTTTATCGGATGACTCTTAAATACCCTTTAATTAATATTTTTAAAATCATCCGTTTAACTGATTTCATCATGGTTATAATGAAGATTTCAGGAAAGTCAAATTTTTAAAGTGAAAACATGAATTATATTTACCCCATTTACCCCTTTTTGTAGTATTATTGATTTATGGACAAAAAAGGAGAGAAAAATATGATAACTAAACTATCTTCACTAAAGACAACTTTCTCGGGCGTTGATTTTTCAAAATACACTTCACACGTCCAAGAGTTTGTAAACGAATTTTCTTCCCGCGCTAACAAAGAAGGAAAATTCTTAAACTGGGTTAATTTACCCGCTGAACAATTAAAAAGATTGGATGATATTTATTCAATGGCATCAGCACTCAAATCTCAAACGGGAGCATCAAAACTTTCCGTTATGGGTATAGGCGGTTCAAAACACACCGTTGAACACATGCTCGGAATTAACGGGTTGAACGTTTCCGGCGAGACGGTTCTTTTCTACTCTGATGTTGATTCGATAAGTTTGGCAAGATTTCTGTCAAAATTAGGCGGCGATGTTCTTTCTTCAAATTACTTAATTGCTTCAAAATCAGGTTCAACTTTTGAAACAAAAGACGGTTTTTTGAGAATTAAAAAAATGCTTGAAGATGCTTATATTTCAAAAGGCAAATCCTTGGATGAAGCAAAAAAACTCGCTTCAAAACACTTTATTGCCGTAACCGATAAAAACGCTGAAAAATCCGAACTCAGAAGAACCTCTATTGAAGAAAACTGGCTTGGAGATTTGTTCATACACGACGATGTCGGCGGAAGATTTTCTGCGTTTGATGACCACGCACTCTTTACACTTGCTTTTGCAGGTATGAAAAAAGAAGACATGGCTTTAATGCTCAGAAGCGCTATGGAGGTTTCTGAACTTTCCCTTACCGCTGATTTGGAACTCAATGATGCGTTGAAAGAAGGTATTTTCTGGGCAGACGCTAAACTCAACGGTATTGAAGCATCCGTACATCAATATATGGGTTCAATGTTTGAAAATACAGTTTACTGGCACGCTCAAATGCAAAATGAATCGGTAAAAGACACTCTTAAACAGGTTGCAAAAGTTCCCGATGCTATGCACCACTCTGCAGAAGCACATTTCAACCCTGCAAACAAACTTGTGTTCGCACTCACGGTTCCGGTTGATAACGGTGTTTGCAAATCTAATGCAGAAGCCTATATCGGTGCACTTTCAAAATCTTATGAAGTAACAGGTGCATTCTTTATGGAATCTGTTGAAACATCAGGTTTAGGCTTGACTCCTCAGGCAGCAGGCGCGGTAACTCAACTCAGAGCATACGCAACCTGCTATCAGGAAATTGTTGAAGCAATTATGCAAAACAAAACATTACCGGACGTTCTTGACAGTGTACTTCAGCCGCATGTTGAATTTTACAAAAAGAATCTCAAAGGCGGAGTTGTTTCCCCCGGAAGAATAGGGTAAGATTCTAAAATATTAAGATAAAAAGCCGCTAAGTTCAAAATGAATTTAACGGCTTTTTAGTTGGTCAAATTCTTTTGAAAAATCTCCCTGATTAAGATTTATACAGGGTAAATTATATTCTTCCGCAAGTTTTTCCACTTTTGGGTCATAATTTATCGCAAGAGTTTTGACTCCCGCTTTTATCGCGATAACATTTGAATGAAACCGCATTGATATCAAGTATTCCAAATTGCAAATCCTCTCTATAACTTGGTTTACATCAAGAGAATTTAAAACTTCCGAATCAATGTTTTTGGTTTTTAAAATTCGGGAAAACTCTTCACAGACTGCTGAATCCAAACTGTCCTGAAGTGAAAGAATAACAATTTTTTTATCCGCAAAATACTTGATAACAGTGTCCGCAAGTCTGTTTAGAAACTCTGCGCTTAATCCCTTATTTACCCCCCGAAGTTGAATTCCCACGGTATCATAATTTTCGGATTTTTTCACCTCAATTCCGAATATCGGGTCTTTTACAAGTTCCGAATTCATTCCCCAACTTTTTAAGAGTTCTTGTGATTTTGAATCTCTTACCGAAATCTTTTTTGCCCTTTTAAGTGCAAATTTTGTCAAAACCTGTCCGATTTTTGAATTAATCGGTCCTATTCCCTGAGCAAAAATTTCGACCTCTTTACCGAAAAACAATGCCGAATAAATCACGCCTAAATAATAAATAAGACTTTTCAGGCTTGTTACATCCTGCAAAAGGCTTCCGCCTCCCGATATTAAAACATCAGATTTTATAAGCGAAGGCAGAAATTTAAACATTCCGCAAGAATCCACACCATGAATTTCAGACGTCTTTTCGGGATTGGAAGAAATCAAAGTAACACATTCTGCTCCTTCAGATTTAAGTTTATCCGAAAGAACGTGTGCAATTGCTTCGTCACCGAAATTATCAAATCCGATGTATCCCGAAACGATATACTTCGTCATGCCTGCATATTCTCCATCACGGCATTTATATACGGAATGGATTGGATTGCACCATAGTTCTGAGTTTGAAGTCCGGAAACAACAGAAGCAAATTTTGTTGCATTTGAAGGCGCATACCCGTTAGTGATTGCGTACAAAAATCCGCCGTTAAACACATCACCTGAAGCAGTTGTATCTATTGCTTTAGAGGAATTGTAGAACGGAGAAAAACT
>JAFXYU010000102.1 GCA_017541565.1 bacterium
CCGCAATAAGTCTTGCAGCCGCAATTACTAACTGTCTGACTATGTTCGGAATAGGCATACTTGCAAGTATTTCTTCAATACTCGCAAATTACAGAGGAGAAGGAAAGGATGCAAAAACTTACTTTTTCCCTACTCTAAAGTTTGCAGCAATACTTGCCGTTATTACATGTACAGCAATTCTTTTATGCATACCGATAATTGATAATATCGGATTTGAACCTAAACTTGTTCCGATGATTAAAGATTATTTCTTTATAACCGCATTTGCAACATTTGGCGGATATTTGCACTGCATGGCAAAAGAATTTCTGCAATCTTTTGAAATTGTAATTTTTCCTAATCTGGTAAGCATTTTCAGTATATTTCTTAACCTAATATTAAATATTATCTTTGTATTCGGATGGTGGGGAATCCCTGAAATGGGAGCCGTCGGACTTGCTCTTTCAAGTTTTTTTGTAAGATTTTTTATGGGAATAGTGGTTTACATATACGCAATAAAAAAACTTAAAGTAGGAACAAATCGTGATTACAATTATTTTAAAGATTTACTTAAAGTCGGAATGCCGTCGTCTGTTGCGATTATGATTGAGTTCATCGGATTTAATGCAATTTCAGTTATACTGGGAAGAGTTGCAGGAATTTATGCCGCTGCGCACAACATTCTCACTACCCTCACAAGCGTGTCATTTATGATACCGTTCTCTATTTCAATTGCAACATCGGTAAAAGTCGGGTACTCAAATGGGGCAAAAAATTATAATGATTTGAAAATTTATGCCAAATCAGGATTATGTATGTGCGTTGGAATAATGCTGATTTCCGCTCTGATTATAGGCTTATGCCCTGAGTTCCTTGTAAACCTTTTTACAATTGATATGGAACTTGTTAAAACTTGTCTTCCTGTCGTTACAATTCTATGTTATTTTCAGGTCTTCGACGGTTTACAAGTGGCTCTTTCAGGAATATTCAGAGGGCTCAAAAAAACGTATCTTGTTATGATTTCAAATTTTATCGGCTACTGGCTGATTTCATTCCCTTTGGGATATTATCTTGGAATATACAGAAGAATGTACCTTGAAGGTTTCTGGTTAGGAATTATAGTCGCAGCAACTGTTTTATGCGGTATAATGTTATCATTACTCTACAAAGATTTTAAAAAGTTGGAGGCATAATGCCGCATTTTTTCATAGAACAGAATTCTGTAAGTGACAATAAAATAATTATAAGCGATAAGGAAAATTACCGCCATATTGCTCGTGCATTGAGGGCAAAAAAGGGGGAAAAACTACTTTTAATTGACAATAAACAAATACAATATGAAACAATAATAACGGACATTACCCCTACCGAAATTGAATGCAGTATAAAAAAATCATACCCTTCAAAAAGAGATTTGGAGTTTGATTTATATTTGGCACAATCACCACTCAGAAGTGATTCACAGTTAACAGTTATGGAAAAAGCCACAGAACTCGGTATAAGAGGAGTTTATCCGATAATAACCGATAATTGCTCCGTACAATATGACATTGCAAAAAAGAAAGTAGAAAAGTGGCAAAAAGTTATGTATGAAGCCTCAAAACAGTGCGAAAGAGCAAAAATCCCGACTTGTTTTGAACTAATCCGATTGGAAAATATTTTTGAGAAAGATTTTGGAAGAATAATTGTATTTGGAGAACGATCAACAGAAATAAGCCTTAAAAACTATCTGAAAGAAAATCCCATAAAAAAATCTGAAAAAATTCTCCTGCTTATAGGTCCTGAAGGCGGATTTTCGCAAAGAGAATTTAATATATTCAAAGAAAAAAATTATCCTATAATAACACTTGGAGACTTAATTTTAAAAGCGGATACCGCAGTTACAATTGCGCTGGGAGATATTATATATGAATATAACGGATAAAATAAGAACTGATTTTATTTTAAAAGATATTCATAAAGGATACCTTGTCGGAGGATCTTTGCGCGATATTTTTATGAACAGGTGTTACAAGGATAGAGATATCACGACAATAAATGCGGAAAACTATGCAAAAAAACTTGCAGAAAAATTTGGCGGAACTTTTATTATTCTGGACAATGAAAATAAAATATACAGAGTCGTTCTAAAAGATAAAGAAAATTTCATTGATATATCCGAACTTAGAGGGATGAACATTCAAGAAGATTTGTCACAGAGAGATTTTACAATTAATGCGATAGCCTATGACCTTGAGAATGATACCTTAATCGATACAACGAACGGAATTTCGGATATAAATTCAAAAACTCTGAGAGCAATAAAGGAAGAAAACTTTATCGATGACCCTTTAAGAATACTCAGAGCATACAGATTTATGGCAACAACCGAATTTACGCCCGATAAGGAACTGACATATATTATAAAAAAACATTTACACCTCATATCGCAACCCGCAAAAGAAAGAATCCAAGATGAAATTATGAAACTTTTTGGAGGCAAAAATATTTCTCAAACTTTAATAAAAATGTATGAAGACGGCATTTTGGAAATCATATTCCCTTGTGTAAAAGATATAAAAAAAATCCCTCCAAATTCTCATCACCATCTGAATTTGATTCATCACATAATAGAAACCGTCAGACAAATTGAACTTCAGTACAATGATGCAAATGATGACGTAAAAACGCACCTTGACAGGATTGATTTTGGAGGATACCCAAGAATTAACCACCTGAAACTTGCCGGATTCCTGCACGATATCGGAAAACCTTACACTTGGACAATTGAAGATAACGGAAGACACCGATTTATCAAACACGATATTAAGGGTGCAGAACTTGCAAAAAAATTACTTAAAGATCTTAAATTTTCTAACAAACAAAATGATTATATTACGGAAATGATAAGCAAACACATCTATCCGTCAAATGTCATCTCAGCACCGGAAGCCGATAACAAAATTTTTATGCGATACATTAGAAAAATGGGAAATAATGTTATTGATAATATTATTCTTGCAAAAGCAGACCGTCTTTCTGCACAAGGTCCGGATGTTACCAAAGAAATGATAGAATCAAACATTAACGGACTTAATAAACTGTTGGATTTTTATCTTGAAGTAAAAGATACACTGCAACCGATTCCGAAACTTATAGACGGCAATGAAATTATGGAACTTCTCGGTATTGACCGGTCGCCGGTGTTGGGCAAAATAATAAATGAACTCAAAGAAGCGCAAATTAACGGCGATGTAACAACAAGAGAAGACGCAGAAAAATTTGTAAAAAATTATTCATTAGTGTAAAATCAAACTACGACTAATCAACAGAGGTATGTGTATGAAAATTTCGGGTATAACATTTTTGGGGAAACCTTCAAATTACGGCATTATAGATAGTGTAATATCGCACTCTGCACAGCCGCAAAAAGAAGATTTTACATGGCTAAAAGAACAGGGGGTTACGGATATAATTAATTTCAGAACGATGTATGCACCCGACTTAGATTTTAGTGAACAAAATATTGTTGAAGAACTGGGAATGAAATACCACAACATACCTTCATACACAAGACAACCTAATGAAAATAACATAAATTTGTTCCTTAGTACCATTGAAAAAGTAAAAACCGAACAAGGCAAGATTCACATGCATTGCAAAGCAGGCGCAGACAGAACCGGGATGTACGCATTTATATACAAAATGCTGAAAGGTATCGGCACTTTGGAATCAAACAGAGCCGATTGGATGAATTTGGGACACCACTTCAAACTTTATCCGGATTTGATGGACTGGGCAGAAGAATTTGTAAAAAGAATGCTAAAATCTAGTAAATAATCTGTACCGTAATATTTCTTGAACGCTCTTTGTTATCAAAATCAAGCAATACAACCTGCTGCCAAGTTCCTAAATTTAAGAGACCATCTTTTAATGCGATATTAACTGAACTTCCGACAAGCGCCGAACGGATATGAGCATATCCGTTTCCGTCATGCCAGATTTCATCGTGGTGATAATTTGCGCCTGACGGTGCGATCTTATCCAAGGCTTCTCTAAGATCCTTGATAAGTCCTTCTTCATACTCAATTGTTGTAACTGCAGAAGTACTTCCCTGAATAGAAACGCAAACAAGTGCATCCTTCAGTTCGTGTTTGTATACACAATTTTGAACGTGCTTTGTAATATTAATAATATCAGTATTTCCCAAAGTATTAATAACAAAACTTTCATTAATCACAGGCATAATTCTTTCTCCGATTCTTTATTGTTAATATTTTTCACCGACATATTCTCAACTGTCGGCATTTCTGAAATATCACTTTTTACAATAGAATGTCTCTTTTTGTATAAAACAGCAAAGAAAATTATAAATAATACCGTTACTGCCACTATAACATAATTCATGTACTGCTTAATCGCTTCACCAAATAACATGAGTACTGTACATTCAAGGAAAAATCTCCCGCCTCTGCCCAACGCACTTACTGCAATAAACTTAAAGATGTTCATGTTTAAAATTCCGCTGGCAATAGTAAATATATTATAGGGTATTGGTGAAAATGCAGAAAAGAAAACCGCAAAAGAACCATATTGCTCGTACAATTTTTCTACTGCGTTTAATTTATCCGCATTCTTTCCAAAAAAATGATTAAACAGCGGTCTGCCGCCGAATTTACCGAAAATATAACCCAAAATTCCACCCAAGACCGAACCTGTTGTACAAATCAGAGCA
>JAFXYU010000103.1 GCA_017541565.1 bacterium
GTCCGTGAATTGTACTGATATTAGGAAGTACCGTTGAATTTGGACACATATTTTTTATCCGCTCACGAAAGTTTCGTGCTGCCGAATCCATATAAGTCAGAACATAAATATTTAAAGGATTAACCTTTGCTTCAACAAGTTTTGCAATCAGCGCAAGCAAAATTGTTGTTTTCCCTGCCCCCGGAACAGCAGAAATTGCCATTGAACCTTTTTTATATTCAAGAACAGGTCTCTGGTCATCTCTCGGAACAAGCTGAAAAATCGGTTTTGAATCCTCATTTTCATCATTTTCTGCCGACAAATATTCTTCAATACCGCCCAAATTTTCAGTACCGGAAGGGTCGGAAAGGCTTGAATAAGCATAAACATGCTCTTTTGCCAGCAGTAAAAGTTTTCTCAAAATTCTTGCGGTTTTCTGCTTGGATAAGAAAACATCGTCCTCTACGGTATATTCATCTTTTGTCCAATCAGCCTGCATTACCCACGCATTATAAAGAGGACCTGTATCCGTTTTAACCCACTCCGAACTCGAAACATCAAGCCAAATTTGGTACCTGGAACTGATTTTGTTATCAATGATTTTTTGCGGAGTCGCAACTACAAGGTCATTTTCTGAAATTTCAAGGGTCGTACTCGGATTTTCCGCAATTATTGAGTTTTCAAACTGAACAATTATTTCTTCAGCCCGATCAATAACGGTCTTTTCCCCAAGAACATTCTCAAAATCTTTCAGTTGCTTTATAAAAAAATTAAACTTGTTAATTTTAGTTTCATCGGCAAAATCAACCGTTTGAAATATCTCAAAAACTTTCAGAGATAATTTTTCGTTTTTTTCTTTAATCTCATTAAAAGCATTTAAAAACTTTTTGTACTTTTCGGAATAAAAATCAAGTTCAATGTCGGGAAGTTTTCCTTCTGATTTATACCCGTCAATTATTTTATCCGAATATTTGAGCGGAATACCGATATAGTCAGAAATTATGCTCCTTAAATCCATATCTGTTACTTCAATATTGAGCATAAGTTTCAAGATATTCAGACTTGCTTTCACAAGCGGATTAGAAATAAGTTTTTCGCTACCCGAAAGAAAAAGCAGATTACATGTTTTATTTAATTTTTCCTGAAGGGTAAATTTCAGCATGTCATCTTGAAGCGGGGTTATTATTGTAACATCTTTCGGTTTTATGCTTTTTTCAAGCATTTTATTTATCTTCAAAATTGCAGCATCAAGTATTTCCGCACGTTTGGAAAGTGAGGTCAATGTAAAATTTTCTAACCTCTCTTTTTTACCTTCCAAAACATTTTCAAAAATCTTCTCACCTTGGATAAATGTATTATTATCTTCCTGAATGTCCTCTTCAAATAAGGTTTTTAATTTGTATTCAATTGAAGTATCGGCACTCAAATATCCGCACCTGCTTGAACCCAAAGAATCAAAACAAATTACCCAATCTTTGAGTTGGGGTTTCAGATACGATATGAAATCAAAACAAACTGGAGTCATTTCATCCGCATCATCAACCAGAAGATATTTTATATTTTTAAAACAATTTGTATTTTTGTAAACATAGTTAAAAATCAGAGTTTGCCTCAAATAATCAAGACTTCTGGTTCTTAGCGTTTTGGAAAGAAGTTGTTTTATAATGAGTTCCGCATCATCCGCAAATGCTTCCTTCAAAATTTTTGCGCGTTCTTCAACCTCGGAATTTGATAAATTGTTTTGAACAATAAGAGAATATCTTCGGAAAATTTGATGTAAAAGTGATTGCTTTGAATTGTAACCTCTGACCGGAATGTCTTTCAAAATATCCTTCAATATAAATTGCGAAACCTCAAGCCCGACAAGATTTGGAAGAATAAAAGATTTTGCCGATGCGGGGATAGCATTTTCCACAAAACACCAATTATCATTTAAAGTGTTATACACAAGAGAGAAAAACGAATGAATATTTAATCGTTCGATTGCATTAGTTTTTATACCCGATAAAACTTTATTCGTAAACTGATTTTTCAGAGTGGAATTTTGGACAAGAACAAGTATTTCCGAAGGATTCACCCCCTCAGAAATAAGCGTCAAATATTTATCAACCAGTATTTTTTCCCGAAAATCGGCTTTAATAAAATTTAATAACATACTCCTTATAGACTATTTTATCATAAACACGCTTTTTCCCACTTGCAAAATAAAATCCTTTTTTATAAAATGAACTCGTAAGTTATTTTACACACACATACACAATAACAGAAGGAGATTTAAAATGGCAAGAACAAAAGAAGTAAAAATGGGTATCCAAGAACAAATTATTGAATCTGCTGGTACTATTTATAACTACCTTTCAAATAAGGGCGAAGTTTCAATCAGCAAAATGCAAAAAGATTTGAGCCTTGAAGACAACTTCACTGCTATGGGCTTGGGTTGGTTATCAAGAGAAGACAAACTTGAATACACTCAAAAGGCTAAATCAGTAACTGTTAAATTGAGATAGTTTGATTTAAGTTTACTAAAAAAGAGGAATTGTTTATGATAAACAGTTCCTCTTTTTTTATCCGAAATATGGTATAATTCAAATTA
>JAFXYU010000104.1 GCA_017541565.1 bacterium
AGCACTAATTAATGCCCGATTTAATTCTTCATCAGTCATTTTAGAATATTTTTCCTGATAGATATCATTTATGCTGCGAAGTCTAACTTCATTATTTTTTATGGAAGCACCACCGCCTCCGCCGGATTTACCTCCGCCTGAACCACGACCGCCCATTTATTAGTCTCCTTTCATTTTTGGTATATCAATATCAATCCAATTCTTTTCACTTGCACCCCAAGAGATTTTTCTGCCGGATTGTTTTGATAATTTCTTAACTACTTTATCTATTTGCTTTCCGCTTGAGGATTTTAGTTCTTGCCAATCGTAATCTTCCTCATAACGTGCATGTGACGGATTTTTCCATTTGCCGAGATATCTAACGGAAACATTTATTGTATTTCCGTAATCTTCAACTCTAAAGTCACTGTTTGAAATATATCCGTCAGTATCAACATTTCGCCTTAAATTATATTTAAGGTCTGAAACTGTACTGTCCATAGACATTTTTGCTTTTTTCTGTCTTGGTTTCTTTTCTTTCTTTTCGGGTTTTATTCCGTTTTTAAGATTCTCTGCTCGTTTTGCACGTGCTTTTGCAAGAGCATCAAGTCGCTTCTGCTTAAGAGCATCCGCTTTATTATAATATTCAATTTGTTCTTTAATCTCCGCAGCATCTTCTTTTAATTGCTGTTCTTTTTTCTGAGTCGGATTATCTTTTAGTTTTTGATTTATATAATCCAGATTATTTTCTAATCTATTAATTAAGTTTTGCGTTTTCTCATCGTGAGCTTTTGAGGCACTTCCGCCACCGCCACGACTTCCGCCTGAACCACGACCGCCCATAGCAGCCTCCTTTCTTAGTCTTTGCCATAGTCTACAACATATTCATAGCCAAGTCTTTTAATCTTTTTGCCTTTTAAAACTTGTCTGAACATTCGGTCTATTTCTTTGCTTGAATAACTTGTATCAATGCTTAAATCAGTACCGCTGACTTCGTTCATGTATCTGATTTTATCAGCTTTTGTTCTATATCTTTCTTTAGGTGTTTTCGCTGATAAATCGTTAATTCGTTCGTCAATGGATCTCATTGCTCGGACTCTTTCTTCAATAGTATAAGCAGGATTTCCTGAAATGCTGTTGTATAAATTTATTAGTTCTTGTTTATCAGTAATGCCCTCGCCTGTCGGAGCTTTTTTAGCAGCACCACCGCCACCGCCACGACCTCCGCCTGAACCTCGACCGCCCATGTTAGACTCCTTTCTTGATAAATTTGTTCATGTACGGCTCAAACCACCGAATATTTTTATATCCGTTTAAGTCAGCCAACTTGTTTCCATAAATCAAAATCTCACTTGGTTCAAGTTGTTGTAACATTTCTTCAAAACCACGCATAAAGAGGATTTGAGATTCTTTGTGATTCAATACTCCAACAGTTCCAACTGCAACAGTCGAATGTTTCGGAATACCTAAAAAGCAATATTTGAAACTTTCTTCAGTCGACCAACTAACAGTCGGTATGACTTTGATTCCATGAAGTTGCCAATACGCAGCACACCATCTATTTCTATATACTTGCCATATTTGGAATGCTTGCGGATAGTTTGTGTACATAGAAAAATCCGGAGATAATGCTCCGTCATATTTTTTTAATTCTTCAATTTGAGAGTCTGCATTTTTCCAACATCTCTCAAATCGATAATCATCTAAAAAGAAGTGTGCAGTTCCGTTTCGGTTCTTATCGACTCTATACGGAATCAGATTTTTTACTTCAAATTTATCAGCTTTAATATCGGGGATTCCATATTCATTAGAAGATGGGAAGAATCCCTTTTCGACATTTTGCACATTTAAAATATTACGCCAATACATTATTCCTCCTAGATGTTCCTGAGTCTTTGAGTTTCTTCTAACAAATATTGTGCAAATGTCTCAATTGCTGATACACCCTGCTCGAAGCAATAATCATCCAATTCGTTCGGGGACTGTTTGATTTTTTGTTTTAATTTATACAAACTGTCGATAGCCGGCTGTGTGTATTTTGCCAAGTTCTCATACAGCTTTGTAATATTGTTTGGTACATTTTTCTTTAAAAGACGAAGCACAAACGGCTGTATTAATGCCCAAATAATGCTGATGTCTTTCCAATTTTTAAAAAACAGATACAAATTCATAGTAATTTCCTTTCTTTTGGAGCTTGTATTTACCTTTTTTAATCTGCTGTTTGTACCACTCGATTTTGTTTCTGAAGTAGCCACCGATTCGGTTTATTTGCAGATTTGGTAAATAGGGTATGTATATAATATCGATTTTTCCCTCCGGCTTTTGTTTCCTTTGGTCGAATTCGTAATGTGTGAAGACTTGTTTTTCATTAATTAAGATGCCGTACTTATGCGATAAATACGCACTTAAACAGCACATTGCTTCTACTTGCTTTTGAGTTAAAGGGCAAGAGGTTTCTTTTTTTCTCTCGGTAAATCCTTTCATTCCGCAAGCAGATATACCGATGCATCCTGTGTTTCCTCCACCGCAATGGCGAGCATAAATCCCGTCTTGGCAGTTTATATTATCTTCGGGTTCATACGTTCCTTTGTATATTTTGCCGTCTTTATCAACGCAAAAATGATATGAATCCAAGTCTTTGTCACAGGGGTAATTATTTCCGCCAGTCCAATGGAGGCAGATTTTTGAGAGAGATGTCATAAATCCTCCTATAATAATTGAGATACAATAACGTACTTGTATTCACCCAAGCTGTAGTTATTAGGGAATACTTTAACATTTGGGAGACGGACAGTATTGTTGGTTTCGTCATAAACAAATTTTCCGCATTCGCCATTATTCTGATTCATTGCTTGCCATTGTATTTCGGTAGTCATAAAATCGGGTGGGTTGTGAATAACTTTGTTTCCTGAATCATAACGATTCGCAGGAGTTTCAGTTTCCATTAGTGGATCAATATAAGTAGGTCCGTAAGTAAAAGTGCCTGTGCTTCGTATTACCCAATCAGAACCTGTGTATTGAGTTCCGTTAGCATTATATAGTGGCGAATTTGAGGATAGATTAGCAACTTTTGCGTATATGTAATTGTCATCTCCCAAAAATCCTGCAGCTCTCCAACAATAAAGAGTCTCGTTGTTTGAGTTGTAATAATCTCTCATTTTATTGACAAAATCAAGATAATTCTCTGTTGGGTCAATAATTGAGCCATCACATAAAACAGCATTTTTATCAGTTATAGGAAAAGCTGACGATATAATCTGACCGAGTGGTTTTGGTTGAATCAATTCCGCATTAGCTTTTTTATCTAACATTCCATACAGTTCGCCCATAGGAAGTGTAAAGGTTTGATTTGTTGTATTAATAGTAAAATAAGGAGAATACCCTTTATATTCATACAAAACACTTACACGCTCGGCATTTTCCGAAGATACGATTTTTACACCGAGCTTTGATTTATAGCAGGGAATATAAAGACAGGGAACATATACAAGTTCATCATCAAAATAAACTCTGAATTCGCTTAAATCGACTCTGCCTTTGAAATAACAATTATTCCAAGCCCATTTAGAAATTGCACCGATAATTATGTTGCTTTCCGGAATCTTATACCAATAGTCATTATAACGATCATCGTTTGCCTCTACTGTTTGACCATTTGCAGTTGCTTTAATATAGAAACCTTTTGTCTCATCAAAGCCACCCTCAACAGTTACAATATCGCCTGTTTGATATGAAAGCTGTTCTGTATTCATAAAAACATTTTGTGAACCGCCCGAACTATTCTGCACGTAATTATACATAGTAAATCTGCCGTTCATTTCAGCTTGGAATACTGTTCCTCCTGCTTCGTATGTGCCGACTAAATGATGTGAACTTACAAAGCAGTCATCAGTTGCAATAAACTAAACTCTGATTTTGTAATTTTGTTTTGTTAAAGGTAAATGACAATTAGTCATAACGTAGTCATTGTCAGATGGAAATTCAGCAATGCCGGAAGTAATTGTCGGAGTCCCGACATTTGTAAAATCGTGTGGAAATGGTAAATCAACAATGGATTTTGTTTTACTGTTATTTTTTATTGCTAAAAGTTGTGCATATCCTGTCGGGTCAGAAGATGTTTCGCCAGTCATATACATTTTGGAGGTATTTAATTTATCCTCTCCGGCTGTATTCAAGTTAGAGAGTGATTTATTC
>JAFXYU010000105.1 GCA_017541565.1 bacterium
AACAAGGATGCGGAACTGGTATTCGTCTGCCGGCTTTACGCCAATAACGGCGCTTGAACCGAACATGTATGGGCGGATGTAGAGTGTTGCTCCACTGCCGTAAGGAGGAACGTATTCAATGTTTGCTTTTACAGTGTCAATGATACTTGCGGGAATGAGTTTGTTTAGAATACACAAGTTGTGCATTCTTTGCGTAATCACATATATTATTGATTTAGCGATTGCACTCATTGCATCAGAATGCCGTTTCAAAAACATAATTAATGATATAAAGACCACATTTTTTGATTTTATTTCAGGAGCAAAGCAATATACTAAAACGTTCATTATTCTTGTCATTTTGGCATCGTCGTTTTTGGTATATACAGGAACAACGTACTGTTTCGTTCCCCACATAAAAAAACAAAAATCAATTCTCAAATACAGAAATATTAAGAAAAATCCATACAGAGTAAAAGGGAATCTGCTTGGAGTTAAAAATGCGGATGTTGTAATAGAACTCTATTCCGATTATGTTTGTCCGTTATGTTACATAAATAATATTATGCTCCATCAGGCAGCAAAAGAGTTTAAAAACATACAAATAGTTCACCACAATTACCCTTTTGACAAAGAATGCAATAAATATGTAAATTTTAACATGCATCCGAACGCATGTTTTATGGCTCGCGCCGCACTGGCAGCAGAAAAGCAGGGAAATTACTGGGAAATGTCCTCACTTTTATACGAAAAACAGCCAAAAAAACTTGAAGATGTAATAAAACTATCCGACGAATTAGGATTTGACAGAGAAAAATTCGTATCGGATTTTGAATCAAAAGAAATTGAAAAAGAACTGTATAAACAAATTGACGAAGCAGAAAAATTAAAATTAGACAGTACACCTACAATGTACATAAACGGCGAACAAATAATCGGGGTACAGCCCTACTATGAATTAAAAGAACTGCTTATAAAACATGGCGCAAAACGAAAATAAAATTCTAATACACGCATGCTGCGGAATATGTTCAGGATATCCCATTCAACTTTTAAAAGATATGGGATATACCCCTGTTGTATACTTCTCAAATTCAAACCTTGATACAAAGGAAGAATATGAACGCAGGCTTGAGGCACAAAAAATTGTATGCATGTACCATTGGGTAGAACTTATCGCCGACGACTATAAACATAATGACTTTTTAGCCTCCGTAAAAGGGTTTGAAAATGAGCCGGAAAGAGGTAAGAGATGCGAAAAGTGTATAGAGTTTCGCTTAAAAAGAGCGGTTGAAAAAGCAAAGGAACTCAATATAGACAAACTGACTACGTCACTTGTAATAAGTCCGCACAAAAACTATGAAATGATTACAAGAATTGGTAACTCCGTATCTGATGGAATTGAATATGTAGCAATAGATTTTAAGAAAAAAGACGGATTCCTTAAAACCAACAATTTATCAAAGGAACTTGGAATATACAGACAAAATTATTGCGGATGCGAGTTTTCTAAATCACACCTAAACTAATCAAGTACATCTAATCCCAAGTCCAACGTTGGCGCTTTTGCTACAATTGCACTTGATGAAATTATATCAACTCCGGTCGACGCAATTTCACGAATTGTATCAAGATTAACGTTACCGCTGGCTTCAACAACCGCCTTTCCGTTGATAAGTTTTACACCCTCTTTCATCATATCAACAGACATATTGTCAAGCATAATAATATCAACATCACACCCAAGCGCTTCCTTAACCTGTTCAAGCGTATCACACTCTACTTCAATTTTATGTGCGTGAGAAATATGTTTTCTTAGCTTCTCAACAGCAGTTGTAAGCGTCCCTGCATACTTAATATGATTATCTTTAATCATAGCACAGTCGGAAAGATTGAACCTGTGCAGGCTTCCCCCTCCTACCTTAACAGAGTACTTCTCAAATGCTCTGAAACATGGTGTGGTTTTTCTTGTATCAACAATCTTTGCTTTGTATTCGCCAATTGCTTTTTGGTACTTATTAGTTTCTGTTGCAATGCCGCTCATCCGCTGAATATAGTTAAGAGCCGTGCGTTCACCCATAAGAATATATTTAGCAGGACCTTCTATATCAGCAATCTTATCGCCCTTTTTTATCGCATCTCCGTCTTTAAAATAGAATTTTATGTTTACTTTATCAGACAAAACCTTAAAAACGGTTTCAAAGACTTCAGCACCCGATAAAATGCCATCAGTTCTTGAATTTAACGAACACGACATTCTGTCATCCTCATTTGTAAGATAATCGGTTGTAATATCGCCGAATCCAATATCTTCCTGTAATGCAGACTTAACATGCTCTTCTATAAAAAATCTATTTAACATAAGCCAATTCCTTATCATCATCACGAACAATATTTGAGTGCAAAGCCGTCGGTAAAGTATCTGGATAGTCTTCTCGATAATGCGCACCACGAGACTCTTTTCTGGAAAGCGCACTTTCGACGATAAGAGAAGATACGATGAGCATATTTCTATACTCATATTCACCCTGATTCAAGCATTTTCTCCTGCGCTTAAATTCAGATTTTAAAATCTCAATCTCTTTTTGAGCTTCCAAAAGTTTTTGTTCGCTGCGAATAATTCCGACATTATTCCACATTATATTCTTGAGTTTTGACTTCAATTCATCTACATTATAGGAATCTCCGGATATTGAGCGAGAATAGACATCAATCATCTTTTTAATTCCTTCGTCAATTTTTTCCGGACTGTCAAGATTGGTGAATGATAAATAATCTGCAAGTTCATACGCACAGACAACACATTCCAACAGAGAATTACTTGCGAGCCTGTTTGCACCATGTAATCCCGTTGATGCAACTTCACCTATCGCATATAAGCCCGCAATTGACGTCTTACCGTCAACCTCCGCCCTGATGCCGCCCATCGTATAATGAGAAGCCGGCGCAACAGGAATTGGTTTTGTCGAAATATCTATTCCGTTTCTGCTGCAAATTCTTGATATAGTAGGAAATCTTACGGCAAGTTTCTCTTCACCGATAACACCCGCATTTAAGTATACATTCGGCATATTTTCATTTTGCATCTCATTGAAAATTGCCCTTGTTACAACATCTCTCGGAGCAAGTTCACGTTTATCACTATAACGTGACATAAATTCTTCACCTTTACTGTTAACCAGTTTTGCACCTTCTCCCCGAACTGCCTCAGAAATTAGAAACCTGTATTTACTATCCGGACTTATGGCAAGTGCCGTGGGATGAAACTGCATAAATTCCATATCCTGAATAATCGCCCCCGCTTCATAGGCTAAAGCAATACCGTCACCGGTTGCACCGTTAGGGTTAGTCGTATACTTATACACTTGAGCCGCACCACCGGTTGCAAGAACGAGAGCAGATGTATACACAATTTCATGTTCACCCGTTAATTTATTAAACAGAATAGCACCTTCACATATTTTATCCGCAGTTACTAGAACTTCTACGGCCATTGTGTTTTCCATAACAGTAATATTTTTATCATTCTGAACCGCTCTGACAAGAGCATCGGTAATACCTTTGCCGGTAGCATCTCCACCTGAATGAAGAATTCTTCTTACACTATGTGCGGCTTCTAATGTAAATGTCAGTTCGCCATTTTCATCTTTGTCAAATTCTACCCCTGTTGTTATAAGATCGTTTATAACTTCATCAGATGCTTTTGCTATATATTCTGCAGTTTCTTCATCACATAGACCTGCACCCGCTTTTATAGTGTCCTTTACATGCAAATCAGCATTGTCGTCGGGATTTTGGTGAACCACTCCTACAATTCCGCCTTGAGCGTATCTTGAATTACTCTCGCCTAAAGCAGATTTGGATATTAATAAAATTCCTTCCGGTAAACGGATTTGCTCAGAGATTTTTAATGCAGTATAAAGACCTGCCGCTCCGCTTCCTACAATTACAACTGAATATTTTGAATACTTCATATCATCCCCACAGTATAAGTGTTCTTACAATATTGTAGAACAAAAACGGAACAAATGACATTAAATTATTGTAAAATTAATCAACAGAGATTGTCAAAAATTTTGGATTTAAAACTTCTTCAACAGTTGATTTATCAATTTTAATAGACGGAGACAACTCCCGCGCTTTTGCTACATCATTATTGTAATCATCCATCCTGCCAAGTTTCTTTTCAACAAAAGCACGGCCTAAATATCCTTTGGGATTACTTTTCTTCCTGTCAATCGCCAAATCCCAAACTTTTAAAGCAACATCAGGACGACCTGCTGATTCATAAACATTTGCCATACAAGCAAAGCCGGCATACGCTTTCTCATCTATATCAAGAATAGCATTACAAAAAGAAATGGCTCTCGCATAATCAC
>JAFXYU010000106.1 GCA_017541565.1 bacterium
CATGAAATTCTTGAAAAAATATCAAAAAGTCAATTATTATCAGAAAAAAATTCAAGGACAGCAAATTTGTTTAAAAAATTAACTGGTCAATAAGTTATAAATATTAAGGTGTAAACTAAGGGATTAATATTTTATAAAATGGTAAAGTTCTTAGATAAAGCAAAAATAAGAGTAATCTCAGGTCATGGCGGAAACGGCATGGTAGCTTGGCGTAGAGAAAAATATGTTGATAAAGGAGGCCCTGCAGGCGGTGATGGCGGACGCGGGGGCGACATTTATTTTGTGGCTGACGAAAATATGTCAACTCTTTTGGACTTTAAAATTAAATCCGTATACAAAGCCGATCGTGGAGAAAACGGTGGTATTAAAGGAATGCATGGCGCCTGTGCCAAAGATTTGTATATTAGAGTTCCTATGGGGACGATGGTAAGAGATACCAAAACAGGAAAGATTATAGCGGATTTTACGGAAAATGATCAAACTATTCTAATTGCAAAGGGCGGAAGAGGCGGAAGAGGAAATGCACGCTTTGCAACTGCACAAAAGCGCGCCCCGCAGTTTTGTGAACCCGGAGAACCGGGGATAGAAAGAATTTTGGAGTTGGAACTTAAACTTATTGCCGATGTCGGACTTTTAGGTATGCCGAATGCCGGAAAGTCTACTTTTATCAGTGCAGTCAGTTCCGCTAAACCAAAAATTGCAGATTATCCGTTCACTACTCTTGTACCAAATTTGGGTGTGGTAAAAAAATCAGATGGCGGTTCTTATGTTATTGCGGATATTCCCGGACTTATTGAGGGGGCGTCCGAAGGTGTAGGGCTGGGGCATGAATTTTTGAGACATGTTGAAAGATGTCGTTTTCTTATTCATATAATTGATTTGACAACCGAAAACCCGATTGATAATTACAAAATTATTAATAATGAACTAAAAAAACATTCACAACATTTGGGAAATCTTTATCAGATAACTGTTTTAAACAAAATTGATTCCGTACCGGAAGAAGATATTGAAAAATATAAAAAAGAGTTTTCAAAGTTGTCAAATGATGTATTTGCAATTTCTGCCGTTACTCGTCAGGGGGTAGAAGAACTTTTGTATTTTATTGAAAAGAAGGTTGATGAAATTCCAAAACCGATATTTGAGATTGAAGTTGAAGAGGACGAAGGTGCATTTGATAATGATGACAGTTCTTTTGAAATAAATAAAATTGCAAAAGATGCCTTTATAATAAACGGCGGTAAAATTAATCGTTTGGCTTCCGTTACAGATTCAAGGAACACAGAGCAGGTAATCAGACTGCAGAATATTTTAAAAGGTATGGGTGTGTTTGATGAACTTAAAAAATTCGGTCTTAAAAATGGCGATGTTGTAATTTTAGGGCATTTAGAACTTGCTTATTATGATGATGAGTTTTGGGGTGATGAAGCAAAAGGCTAGTTAAATATTTGATTAAATAGAGGTAAAATAGGGCTGAAAATGCTTAATGCAATAAACGAAGCGAGAAATTGTAAAAATGATATTCCGGTAGGGTGTGTGATAAAAAAAGACGGTAAAATAATAGCGTCTGCTCATAATAAGCGGGAGGAACTGAATGATATCACTGCTCATGCAGAAATCCTTGCTATAAAAGAGGCTCAAAAAGTATTAAATTCATCAAGACTTAATGACTGTGAAATGTATGTTACACTTGAACCTTGTCCTATGTGCGCATGGGCTGTTTTGCAATCCGGAATAAAAACTCTTTATTTCGGAGCATATAATGCTCAATATGGCGGAGTCGAGTCAGTAGTAAATTTGCCTAAAATTTCAAATTCAAAAATTAAAATCTATGGCGGGATAATGGAAGAAGAGTGTAGTATAATTTTGAATGAGTTTTTTAGAGAATTGAGAAGTAAATGATAACCAAAGGCGAACTTGACAAACTTGCTGAAAAGTATGAAAACGAAAATTTTATAAAAGAAGATCCGGTTCAATTTATACATATGTGGAAAACAAAGGAAGATATTGAACTTGCCGGATTTATTGCTTCTTTGTTTGCTTACGGTAACAGAAAAATCTTTATATCGAAACTCAATAATTTGTTTTTCCGTTCAGGAAATGATTTATCAGGTTATATAAAAAACGGTGATTTTAATAATTTGAAAGGTTTTGAATATCGGTTTTCCAAAGATTTTGATATTATTCCGGTATTTGATATTTTACACATTCTTTATGCTGAAACTAAAGGTCTGGAAGAACTGTTTAATTATAATTTTCTTGAAGATAGAGGGGAAGACTATGACCATTTTCTAAATGGTGTTGTCGAATATTTTTATGCACGAGCGCCAAAGAATGCCGGACACGGGTTTTATCACATGATACCAAATCCGCAAAATGGCGGTGCAATGAAACGGATGAATATGTTTTTGAGATGGATGGTGAGGAAATCTCCGGTTGATGCGGGTATATGGGATTTCATGAAACCAAAGGATTTATACATTCCTCTTGATGTTCATGTAGCAAGGCTATCCCGTCAAATGGGACTTCTGACCAGAAAATCTAATGATTACAGGGCTGTGAAAGAACTTATGGAAAATCTGAAAAAGTTTTCGCCTGATGATCCTGTAAAATATGATTTCGCAATGTTTGCTTTTGGTGTAGAATTAAATAAAGAAAAGATGGAGCAAAAAAATGATTAAGAATTTTAATTCAAAGAAATTTTTTATACTGTTAACAATTGTTTGTTTGTTGTTTCTTATACTGGTTATAAATGCATTTATGTATCTGCCGCAAAATTCAGTCAATGAGGATATTGCCATAAACAGAGAAAATGCCGTAAATCGTCAAATTGCTTCAAACGAAAATGAACAGCAAGAAGAAACTCAACAAACAGCGGAAGAAGAAAAACCGCAAAAGACTTTGAACGTGAAACTTCCAAAAGATGAGGTTGATATAATTGAACTCGACTCACCTCCGGGGGTAAATGTATCGCAAGAGGAATCTGCTACGATTGAAGTAGCGGAAAAAGAACTTTCTTCTGAAGAAAAGGCAGAGGGAATTTTAAAAGAGGCTGCTAATTTCAGAGCATCAAAACAGTATATAAAAGCCCTTGATGAATATCAGAAAGTTCTCACTGAAACAACGGATATTAATATTAAGGCTTCCGCGTATGACGGAATAGCCAGCCTGTACGCTATTAATAAGCGTTATGGAACGGCACTTACTTATGCAATAAAGGCATATAACATGTTTCCGACATCTCAAAGAGAAATGACTCTTGCAAGACTTTATTATAAAACCGGTGATATTGCGAAAGCGACGCAAAGAGTGAACAATATTTTGAGACGCGAGTTTGCGGATGATAAATGGTAATTAATGATAAGTGATAATGGTTATGAAAGAAGAAATTTTAGATAAAGCAAAGATTAAAAAGTTATTATTTTTAGGCCCGAAAGGCTCTTACAGTGATTTTGCCAAGGATAAGTTTGTATCAGCATTTGAACTTGATTGTGTGAGTACAAATATCAAATCTATTTCGGGCGTAATAAAAGCACTTAAGGATGAGAACTCCGAAGATATAGTAGCGGTTATACCGATTGAAAATTCAATTGAGGGTATCGTAAGAGAAACCCTTGATAATTTGTCTTCTTTAAAAAAGGAAGGAATAAAGATTATTGCGGAAACTACTATGAACGTAAAACACGCACTCTTAGGATATGCGGATAAAAAATCACAAATTAAGATTGTTCGTTCTCATCCGCAAGCACTTGCACAGTGCAAGCACTATTTGCAGGCAAATTTTCCGGATACTTTGATAGAGGAAGCGACTCTTTCGACATCCGCTGCAATCCGTTCTTTAACGGGAAAAGAGAAAAATGTCGCGGCAATCGGGAGTGTAGAATGTGCTAAAATGTATAGCATTCCTGTTATAGAAGAAGAAATAAATGATGAGGAAAATAATCAAACAAGATTTATTCTTCTCGGGAAATTTCTTGCCCCGCAGACAGGGAAAGACAAAACAAGTATTACTTTTTCCACCGAAAATAAAGCAGGTGCGTTGAGCAGAGTTCTGGCAATTTTGGATAAATACGGACTTAATATGTCATATATTGATTCCCGTCCTTCTAAGAAAGAACTGGGCGAGTATGTTTTTTATATAGATTTTGAAGGACATATTGCGGATGAAAAGGTTATAAACGCATTTGAAGAAATAAAACCCATGTCCAAAATGTTTTATGTAATCGGTTCGTATCACTCCGTCTAAACGTCTGATATATGGTATTTTGCCCTATTGTTAAGTTTTGTAACAAATTATTCTGCTTTTGAAATTACATATTTTTTAAATACTTTATATATATGTAAGACGAAGATAGGAATAGTAAGATGACAACACCATACGGACGACAATATCTTAATATGTACCTGAATCAAGCAAATCCTTTTGCGATGACAGGAATGTCCGGTTTCGGTATCAGCGGCTATTCATCTAACTATTGTCTGGGTGCAACGGTTGCACAATATGGAATGGGTATTGCAAGCATATTCACACAAGCATTAATTTGCAGAATGTCTGAATCGAGAAATGCCGGCGGAAATTATGGCGGCGGCGGTGGCGGCAGTTATAAATCAGATATTGAAACAAAAGTTGAAAAACAACTTGATCTTTTGGGTGAAGAATATGATGTAAATAACTATACAACTGCTAAAGTAGAACAAAAATACGATGACGCTGTAAATTTGGCAAATGAAAATATTAATACACTCAAAGGAAAAATAACTACTGATAAAACCTCTTTGGCATCATTGAGCAATGATATTGATGCTAAAAAAGCAGATTTGGCAAAAATTCAAGATAAAGAAAGTACAGAGTATTATCAGTTAGAAAGAGAAATCAAAAATTTAGAAGAAAATTACACTAAGTTAAAAGCAAGTATTGAAGCAAATGAAGCCAAATTGGCAGATGGCGGCGAACTTGCAAATGCAAAAAAATCGGCAGTTGAAGCACAAAGCAATAGAAGACAACAAATCGAAAATGCAAAAGCAGAACTTGGCAAATTAATACCAAAACTAAAAGAAGAAAAAGCAAATCCTGTTACTATGGACGCTGAACTTAACTATTCGGATGGTAATTGGCTGCAAAGAATCGGCGGCGGCAAGAACGCTCAAGCAAGACAAGCAATCAGAGACTTTAGAAAAGCAAAACAAGACTATGATGCTATGCCGGATGGTCCTATGAAAGACGAAGAATTAAAAAATCTTAAAGAAATTGCAAATAAGGCCCTTACTACAACAGATACTTGTGATATCAAAAATCTTGATGGTAGTGTAAAATCAGGTCTTGCATTCATCAGAAATTGGTATGATATTCAAAAATAACAACAAATATTTTTTATTATAACCCCATCTTACATCTTACAAAATTTACCGGCCGGCGTATATGTCGGCTTTTTTTTATATAAGCGGAATAAGTTTACTTCCAAACAGTATCAATCCGACAAGAATGCTGACAAAGGTTGCAAACATTACCGCACCTGCAGAGATATCCTTTGCCATACCAACCATCCTTGAGTATCGGTTATGGTAAATTGAATCAAGTGCAAATTCGATTGCTGTATTAAGCATTTCCGTAACAATAACAAGTGCTATTACGAAAAGCAGGATACAAAATTCAACAGCAGAAAATTTTAAGTACAAAGCAGCAAAAATAACAAGAGTTGCAATTATAACATGAATTCTTATATTAATTTCGCTTCTGACTGCAAGATTGAAACCCTTTCTTGCATTTTTGAACGTGTTATTAAAACCCTGTGACTTAAATTTGCTCATAATTTATACTCCCGAGTGCCAACTTTTGTTCTTGTATTACAAAATTATATTCTTCTTCCGTTTGATGGTCAAACCCCAAAAGATGCATAAGTCCGTGACTGATTAAGAAAAACAACTCCTGTTCTTTATTTTTAGAATTGCTTATATCTCTGTTTGCACCTTCTATAACTTTATCCAGCGCAATAACAATTTCTCCGAGGTTAATTTCACCGTCAAAAACGAAACTGTTTTCATCATCTGCAAAAATAGCAAAAGTAATGATATCCGCAGGATAATCTTTGTTACGGTAATCTCTGTTTAACTCTTGAGTTTTAACAGAATCACAAAAAACTATATCAAGCGAAATTGTGTCATAATCTTCACCCGCAAGACAAGATTTTTCTCCGAGAGTTTGAATATAGAATCCCAGCATCTTTCGGGTTTTTTCAATAACATCTTTTTCGTCTATTGCCCAGTTTTTATAGAGATTATCCGTAAAAATGTTAATTGTTGCCATTTTTCTTGTTCTCTAGTTCTTTAACTTTTGCTTCCATTTCTACATCAAGTGCATCACGGGTAAGTTCAAGCATTTCATGTTTTTCGTGTGAAACTTTGTTTTTGTCCAGTTCCTGTACCAAATCGTTGTGGTACTTAATTCTCTTATGGTGCATACCTCTCAACATTCTTGAGAAAGTATCGCCTATTATCTTGATATCTCTGAGCGTTAATGGTGATTCCGCAAGTTGTCCGTCGTTAAGACGTTCTTTGATAATTTTATCTATAATAGCGTCAATTTCCTCATTAGAAGGATTTTTAGCCGCACGTACTGCGGATTCTACCGCATCTGCAATCATCAAAATAGCAGTTTCTTTCATGTTCGGCTTAGGTCCGGGGTATCGGAATTGTTCTTCATTTACGTTTTCAGCCCCTTCTTCTTTAAGTGCTTCATTGTAGAAATAACTTACCAAACTTGTTCCGTGATGTTGAAGAATAAAGTTATTGATTACCTGCGGGAGTTTAGCGTCTTTTGCTAAGTCGACACCGTCTTTAGGGTGTGCGGTAATAAGCATTTTGCTAAATCTTGGAGTGCAGGAGTTATGAGGGTTGTCAATTCCGTAGAAAGATTGGTTTTCAACAAAGAACATCGGACGTTTAAGTTTACCGACATCGTGGTACATAGCACCTACTTTTGCAAGTACCGGATTCGCACCGATTGCTTCTGCTGTGGTTTCGCACATGTGAGAAACCGTTAGACTGTGATTAAATGTTCCGGGTGCATCCTGCATAAGTTTTTTCAGCAATTCTTGATTGTGATCCGCAAGTTCTGCCAGTCCGTAGG
Organism: bacterium; assembly: GCA_017541565.1. GTDB lineage: Bacteria > Cyanobacteriota > Vampirovibrionia > Gastranaerophilales > Gastranaerophilaceae > CAG-196. Next base: position 7,127 of record JAFXYU010000106.1, read on the forward strand.
GTGTCATTATTCCGAACATGTTTTCTATTATAGGGAGTATGCCGAGAATGAGTACACCGCTAATCAAGAAACAGTTTATAATCATCAGACCGACGTCTTCTATGATTAATGCGTTATCAATATCCATCATAAACTTTTCAAGAATGTAAATTCCGCCCGATATCATTATGCCGGCAAGTGTTATTTTTGCACTAACGATAAGCAAATCAGAACGTTTTGAGAATGTTAGTTTGGATGCCGCTGTCATAACAACCGTATTCAGCAGCATAAAAGTTATGATTACTTCTATATTCCAGTGCATACCGACTGCAATCAGAGCAAGTACCATAGAAGAACAGAAAAATGCGCTTCTTGGTGTGGTAAAAATAGAAAGCAAAATTGTGTATGCCGGAATAGGCATTATATAAGGTGACGCTCCTGTCGGTAAAAGCGCGGAAATGAGTCCCAGTGTAAGGGTAAAGGACGCTGTTATTGTCATATATTTTGCGTTAAAATACTGTTTTTCAAAATTTTTCTGGTATTGTAAAAATACGAAAGTAAAGAAACTTATCAATAACCACAAACCAAGAATCCCGCCCCAGTTGACTTCCAGAACGTTATATCCTGCTGCCCTGAGTGCATCTCGTTTGAGTTTTGTAACAGGCTCTCCTTCAAATACTATTTTCTGTCCTTTTTTGAAAATAACTTCGTAGGGTTTAACGGAATTTTGCGCATTCTTTTTTGCGATTTCCGTTGCAAATTCGTCAACAACAAGATTAGGAACAATTACCTGATTGAGTATTCCCGCAATCAATGTACTTTGATATCTTGGTATGTTGTGCGGTATGTTTTTGGTAATAATTGAATTAACCGTATTGTTTTCAAAATCTTTAGTTGAAATTCCCGCATTCAAAATGGAATTTAAAGACAGTTGTGCTTTTTCAAAAACGGCGTTTAGGTCGTTATCACTGGATTTGAGTAAAAACTCCACAAGCCCGCGTTTGCCGGATTCATCAAAAAGAACTTTTAATTCGTCTTCCTTTGTTTCTTCCGACGCTTCTTTACCTCTGATTTTCATAACGGAATTACGAAGAGTTGTAAGGTTAGTTGTTATAAATTCATCATCCGCTTGAGTTAAAATAGGTTCTATGTTTTGTGCCGCTTCTTTTTTGTGAAGTTCTGTTTTTTTTGTATCAATTACCTTGATATCTCTTTGTGCAACAATATCTTTTTGGCTTATGCCGTTTTTAATTACTTTTTGGAAAAAGTAATTTTGTGAAGATATCATAACCGTCATAAGAAACGTAAACAGCACGAAACAGAGTCCGTTTCTAAAATTTTTTGATGATATAAAATCTAAGAATTTTGTCATATTAACCCTTTTATTTTGATTTATCTCTTTGTTTTACTACAAATCCGCATTTTGTACAAGCAAGAACTTGTCCTGTACTGTCAACCGGCATAAAATTGTGTTCACAATTTATTGCCTCGTCAACAGGGGCATTTATACCTTCTCCGTCGGAATCGGTATAGATACCTTCTTTATATCCTTTTGTAGGATTTGCGCACTTTCCTCGTTTGTTTTTATTAAGCCAATTAATAAATAATTCTATAATATACATTTTAAATTTTAAATCCGTATGGCAAGTATTCGCTGAGTTTTCGAACGATTAGCGAACCTAAGTTTTCTGTAATGATTTCCACATCGTTATCGTCATCTTGAAATTCATACATAACCTGCCTGCACGCTCCGCAGGGGTTGCAATCATCGGTGTTTGGTGAATAGATTGCAATTGCAAGAATGGCTCTTTCTCCCTCCGATACTGCTTTAAATATTGCGCATCTTTCTGCGCATATAGTCATACCGAAAGAAGAATTTTCGACATTGCAACCGGTGTAGATTTTTCCGCTTTTGGCAAGGACAGCCGCACCTACGGCAAACCTGGAAAACGGAGAGTAAGACTTTTTGGAAGCCTCTTTTGCATAATCCATTAACTGTTTATAATCACATTCCATATTTTAGTCCGCTATTATTTGTATCTACATTTTAACACATTTTTTTGTTTGTGGTAAGATATTCAGAGAGGCAGATATGTTAAGAGAGTTTCTGAATTCAAAAATACATAGAGCAACCGTCACGGATGCGAATTTGAATTATGTAGGTTCAATAACTATAGACGAAGAGTTTCTTCAAAAAGCGAAAATTCGTGAATGGGAAAAGGTCGAAATATTAAATATAAATAACGGTGAACGATTTCAAACGTATGCGCTAAAGGGTAAAAAGGGTTCAAGATGTTTTTGTCTGAATGGTGCTGCTGCTCGGCGTGCGCAGGTAGGTGATAAAATTATCATTGTAACTTATGCGCAATTGTCTCCCGAAGAAATAGAAACACATAAACCGACAATTGTTCAGGTTGGTGAGAATAATGAGATTTTATAATTATGGACGAAAATAAACCCAAGAAGAAAAAGAAGAAAAAATTTACAATTGATATTAAAAATATGGGAGTCAATATTGATAAAAATGAGTATTATGAAATTGTAAAATCCAATTCTGCATTTCCCGAAAGAGGATTAAAATAGTTTAAATACTGTTTAAGAGGTTATTATAAATATCAATTGTCTGTGTACAAATAGTTAAATTTCTGTCAACTAAACTCTTAATTGTAAATTTATAACATACAAGGATGGCTTTATCTATCCCGTTTTCTTCATCAAGTAGTTTTTTTAGTTCTATACATTCTTTAGGGCGTGTTCTTTCTTCAATTTTGTCCGCAAGAAAGATAATTTTTTCAAACAGAGTCATGTTAATTTTTCCAATGGTGTGCCACCTGATTGCGGAAAGAATTTCCTCATCCTCCACTCCGAATTGTGCTTTTGCCAAGTATGCACCGGCCGGGGCGTGGTGGGTTTTGGGGTTATCAAGTTCACCGTATTCAAGTTTAACTTTTTCCAATATCTTCGACATTTCATCTTTAGGCAGACACTTTGCGCAATCGTGAATAAGTCCGGTAAAATATGCCTTTTCTTTATCAAGACCGTACTTTATCGCCAGCATTTCAGCGGCTTCCGCAGTGCCGAGAGAATGATTATATCTTTCCTCGGTAAGATTATTCCTCAGCCATTCTTGAATATAATCAATTGTATAAATCATTGGCTTTAATATACTCCTCTATCTTCTTGTCAGTTCCGATTCCGTGTTTTGTTCTCAATTCTGTAGACGAGAGTTTTATTGACGGCATATTAGCGATTTCGTAACTGTAGTTTTTATAATCCTCGTCATTGATTATAAATCCGTCTCGCGGGAATACGATAAAATGAACAAGTTTGCTCAGTTCATCACTTCGAAACCAAGTTTTTATTTCTTTGAAAGCGTCCGCACCTATTATGAAGTTTAATTTTTCTTTTACCTGATACTCTTCTATTATTTTTTGTACCGTAATTAGTGAATATGATTTGCCTTCACTTTTATATTCTATATCTGCAATTTCGAACTTTTTATTGTATGCAATTGCAAGTTTTACCATATTGTATCTGTGTGCTGCAAGGTTTTTGTCAATATTTTTATGCGGCGGTATATATGAAGGTATAAAAATAATCTTTTCAAAGCTGTAATTTTTCAGCGCAAATTCTGCCATACTCAGATGAGCTTGGTGGATAGGATTAAATGTTCCGGGAAAAATACATATCGCCATACATTAATTGTATAACGAAAATAAATTAGTGGTATTTCTTGTAGAATAATAACATATCTGCTTTAGTAAGATATTGCATATCGTCCAAATCATAAGGATACATTATACTTCCTTTGCTTTCGGAATGTCCCAATCCGATTGCGTGACCGGCTTCGTGAAGCATTACGCCATAAATGTGATTTTTGCTTCTTGTAACTATTTTTCTTGAAATTTTACCGTTGTTTCTGGTATATACATACTCCTTTGTTCCAATTGTGACAAAGTTTTTTGCATATTGCCCATTTGATGCGTAATGATAATGCGTACATCCGACGGCATGGTCAGAACTGCA
>JAFXYU010000107.1 GCA_017541565.1 bacterium
GATTTCTTGATTTCACCTGCATATTGAGAACCTGCGATTATGATTGTATGTGCTTCATAGTCAATTGCGATACATGCTTCCGAGTTTGTTCCGTCAATTGCCGGATCGCATTTGAATCCCGGAGCACAAAGAATTGTATAATCTGCTTCACCATAGTTTGCTAATTCTTCTGCCGTTGGTCTGATTAACAACTGATGAATGAACATGTTTTGAGATGCTAATTCGTTGATTACTCTGAATTTTTGAGTATATTTTTTGTCTGCACCTGCAAAACCGTCAAAGATGAATACTTCTTTACCGTTGAGGTAGTTAGCAATTTTATCTCTGATTGAGTTGAATGCTTCTCTTGAGATAGGTCTGTTAACCTTGCCCCAAGCGATATCGTTGTGAATAGTTTCGGTATCAACTATAAATTTATCTTTAGGTGAGCGACCTGTATATTTACCGGTAGTAACAACAAGTGCGCCTGTTTCAGAAAGGGTCCCTTCTCCGCGTCTGAGTGCTGCTTCTGTTAATTGAGCAGGTGTCCAGTTTCTGTGAACTTCACTCGGAGATGTAATGCCCCACTTTTCGATTCCGTAAGTTTCCATTTGTATAATCTCCTTCTTTATGTAAACTATCTATACATGCCTTATTTTACTACATTAAAGGCGAAAATCAATAGTTTAATTGTAGGAGATACACTATTAAGAATGAATTGGTCTGATATTTCACTTATTACAGATGTATCTGAGTACTTCTCTAAGTGCATTTCCCCTGTGTGAAATCTCGTTTTTTTCTTCTTCTGAAAGTTCTGCAATTGTTGTATTATATCCGTCAGGTACAAAAATCGGATCATATCCGAAACCGTTAATTCCTCTGGCTTGGGATATAATCTTTCCTTCGCACTTGCCTAAAACGTTGTATTCTATATCTCCTTTAGGATTAATCAAAGTCATTGCGCAGCAAAAACGTGCCGTTCTTTTTTCTTCTGCAACTCCTTCAAGTTCTCTTAGTACGCGCTGAATACGAAGTACAGGAGTTTCGGCATATCTTGCGGAATATATCCCGGGATTCCCGCCGAGGGCATCTATACAAAGTCCGGAATCATCAGCAAGTGTCCATGTTTTGGAAAGTTTCCATGCCGCATGTGCTTTAATATAAGAATTTTCCTCAAAAGTCTTTCCGTTTTCATCAGGGTCAAAATCCTCAGGCGGAAGAACAAACTCCAAATCCAAATCGGGATGTGAAGATTTTACAATTTCATTGATTTCCTGAACTTTATGAATATTTGATGATGCCAGAACTATTTTCATTACTACCTCTTCATATCTACCAGTTCTCTTACCGTGTTTCTTACAAGAGAGACTGCCCATCTGATAATTAGTGCGCCTCCGACAAATCCGACAATTGAATCAAGCGAAGTTATATTAAAGTATTTGCCTGCAACAAGAGCAATAATTGCAAGAATAGAAGTCAGAGCATCCGCAAGGATATGGTAATACGCTGCTTTAAAGTTATAATCTTCCTTTTCTTCTTTGTCGTGATGTCCGTGTTCCATAACAACAATACAGGCAAAGTTCACAACAAAACCTATGATTGCAACCAGAATCGCTTCGTTAAACTGGATGTTGAGCGGACTTATAAATCTGGCTATTGCTTCACCAATTATCCATGCTCCGGTCAAACCCAGAAAAATTGCACTTGTGTATGCCGCAAGAGTCCCGATTTTTTTCGTACCGTTGGGAAAAAGTTCTGATTTACTGAATTTTCTTGCAAGAACGTAAGCAGCATAAGTCAAACCCAATGCGAGTGCGTGAGTTCCCATGTGATATCCGTCAGCAAGAAGTGCCATTGAGTTTGTAATATATCCGAAAACAATTTCCGCTACCATTGTTATAATGGTTATAACTATTACAAATAATGTCTTCCGTTCATTTTCGTTTGAGAGTTCATGTTCTTCCATATTGACTTATTTTACGGCCTTAACTATTTCTTCCGTGATATCATCACCGCCAAAGACTACCGCGCCTTTTGCAATAACCATATCATATCCTTTTTCTTTTGCTTTTGATGCAATCGTGTCATTTATGCTTTTATCAATCTTTTTGAGTTTTTCCATGTAGTCTTTGCGCATGGCTTCTTGTTTTTTTACATACTCTGCTTCATATTTTTTGGCAACTTTTGCCTTTGCTTCATCAGTTTTTTGTTTTTCTATTTCTTTTCTGACATTAATAAGCCATTTTTGCAAATCTTCAATTTTTTTCTGTTGTTCATCTTTTAGTGCAATAACCTGTTTTGAATTTGTTACAACGGCTTGAACGTCAATTACTGCAACTTTTTCCACTGCAATAGCAGAATTATAAAATCCTAAAATCGCTGCCATAAGTACAATTAAACTAAATTTTTTCATATATTTATCTCCTTATTCCTGTATTTCCTCTCTGTCAACGTAGTTTGTAATCTCAAACCCGAGATTACTGATTTTATCCTTTAATTTTTTATTTTTGGTAATCTGAAATTCCGTAAAATGATTATCTATCGTTCCGTCTTCGTACCTGCACGGATGAATAAGTGCTTCCGCAACGATATTTCTTTTATCTTTTAATGCACTCAGACCAAATGCAACAGTTAAACCGGACATCATGGAAGTATACCCGACGCCTATAAGATAATCGTTAGTGTTTAAACCGTATTTTTTTACCGTTTTTTTATTAATTAGCGTAAAAAAGTCCAACAGTCCGACTTTGATTAAATTTACCGGATATTTTGTATTCATGTGGATGTTAACATCCGGTACAATATACGGAAACTCAAACTGGCTTCTCACTTGTTTTATACCGTATTCTTTAGACAGTTTACATACAATCTCAAAAATAGGCGGAATTGAATGAGTGTGTACATGTGAATCGATATGAGAAATTTTTATATCTCTCCTTTTTAATTTCTCAATTTGCGAGCGAAATTCTTTTTCAACCTGCTCGAGAAACTCCTTATCCCTGTATGCTTTAATGAGCAATTGAATGTATGAATTATTGAATTTTCCTTCGTTGTCTGTGAGTTTAAAAAATTCACTATTGAGAGATTTTCCTTCTATAATGTTGAGATGAACTCCGACTCCGAGTTCAGGACACGACGGAATAACTTTATCAACCGCTTCATCAAAAGCGTCACCATTGGCAGCAAGGCTTGTGCTTTTCAGGATACCAAATTCGTATCCTTCCAAAACGGCTCTGTTATAGGCTTGGCTCATTCCAAAATCGTCTGCATTAAGAATAAATTTGTTTGACAAAATAAACTCCCGCTAAACTCATTAACATACTCTCCAATTTATTGTATAATATTTCCGAGAGGATATCAATGAGTGAAATAAAATCAAGATTGGCTATAATTATACCTTGTTTTAATGAAGAACTTGTCGTTCAATCAACGGTAGAAATACTTTTAGGGGTTTTGGACGAAATAATTTTGAAAAACAAAATCTCCGAAGACAGTTATATTTACCTCGTAGATGATGGTTCAAAGGATAAGACTTGGGCGATTATTGAGTCTTTGCGCGAAAAATATGGCGCAAGAATAAAAGGTACAAAATTTATACGAAATTACGGAAACCAGAAAGCCCTTATAGCAGGACTTTTGGGTGTGAGAGAAATCGGATGTGATGCCTGTGTGTCAATTGATGCGGATTTGCAGCAAGATGAAAATTCAATTGAAGTTTTTGTAGACGAGTTTCAAAAGGGTGCGGATATTGTGTCAGGTATAAGAAACGACAGAAATACCGATTCATTCTTTAAAAAGTATACTGCGCTTTGTTTCTATAAACTTATGAATATTTTGGGAGTGAAAATTCCGAAAAATCATTCTGACTACCGCCTTGTAAGTAAACGTGCGTTAGACGTATTGGCTCAATATCCTGAAGAAGGTCTTTTTTTAAGAGGATTTTTCCACGAAATCGGGTTGAAGACCTCTTATGTTCATTTTGATGTTAAGCCGAGAAAACTGGGTAAATCAAAATTTAACGTTTGGTCTTTGACCAGTCTTGCGCTCAACGGTATCACTGCATTCAGCATAGTTCCTTTGAGAATAATTGCACTGGTCGGTGTGCTGACAGTTTTTGGCAGCATGCTTTTGACACTGGAAGTCTTGTTTGAAAAATATATTCTTCATATAGCACCTGCGGGTTGGGCGACGCTTGTTATTTTGCTTGCGTTCTTTGGTGGACTCCAAATATTCTGTTTGGGAATTATAGGCGAATATTTGGGACAGATTTTTAATGAAGTAAAAGCAAGACCCAGATATATCAAGGAAAAAGAACTTGTATAATTTTGTAAATCGATAGGTTATTATTTCAACCTCTCTTAATTACAATTAATCCGTTATATTACTAAAAACTTATACATCTGAAATCCTCTGTATATATGAAATTTGGCACTTGCATTATCTTCTGTTCTTTGTATAATGATGAATGTAGAAAATAAGAAAGGAGTTTTTTATGAACAAAGAAGAATTAGTTGCTGAAATTGCTAAAAAAGCAAAAGTTTCTCAAAAGGAAGCAAATGAAGTATTATCGGCTTTAGTAGAAACAGTTGAAAAAACAGTTTCTAAAGGTAAAAAAGTTACTTTGGTTGGTTTTGGTACTTTTGAACCCCGTAAGAGAGCAGCAAGAAACGGCAGAAATCCGCAAACAGGTAAGGCTATTAAGATTCCTGCTAAGACAGTTCCTGTATTCTCTGCCGGTAAGAAATTCAAAGAAGTTGTTAACGGCAAGTAATTAACAGTTCTAAATTTTGATAACAGGAGGGGCGGATGCTGATGCATCCGCCCCTCACTGTTTATAATATTAGTTTTTACCCCCTTATTTACCCCTTTAGAATAGCCATTATTGAAAGATAGTGCGAAACGGCACCTGCTATTACAAATATGTGCCAGATAAAGTGCATAAATTTTCTTTTTGAAAGGTAAAAAATGCATCCTGCCGAATAAAAAACTCCGCCGAGCAGTAATAACCACACAGCCATGTGGGTTGCGTGAGTCCAGATTGCATAGAATAAAAACAGAGAAAGCCAGCCCATAACAAGATACAATCCCGTTGAGAGGTACTTAAATTTGAGTGTGAGGCATGAATAAATTATTCCGGTTACTGCCAAATACCATGTCATGGCAAGTAATGCAACCGAGAGCGGAAAATCTACCACAAGCAAAAGGATTGGTGTATAAGTTCCTGCAATAAGCATGAAAATTGCACTATGGTCAATTTTTCTGAAAACTTTTTTTGCTGTTTCATTTACCATGGCATGATAAAGTGCCGATGATTGAAACAATATAAAAAGCGTTGCACCGAAAATCGCTGTTGAGGATGCTTCAAGCGGGTTGTGCGAACTGACCGCAAGCATAACGATTGCGTATATTGAAAAAAGCGCGCCGATTGAATGCGAAAATGCGTTCAAAAATTCTTCAGCAGACGAATATTTTCTTTCTTCCATATATCTATAAACTCCTTTTTTGTAATTATACAGATAATATATTTTTACGTCAAAAATTTGTAATAACAACCAACTATTTTATTCTCTTCAATGAAGACAAGAAATTGAAATTCAAAATATCTCCGTCGACTTTTGTTAAGAATACTTGCGCTCTATCTTCGCCAGTTTGAAGTTTTGGCATTTGTTCAAGTTCGGAGGCAAAATAATTACTGTCGTTGCGCGAACTTATTGAGAGTTTGCTTGCAAGAGTATTAAGTGAGAAATTTCTTAAAATTCCCGCGAATCCTTTTCCTTTATTTGAGAATTTGGTGTAAATTCTCAAAGATGCGTCATTTGTACTCAAATTGTATCTTCCGAAAATCATTGTGGCAAGTTCCGACGCTGTCGATTCAATTTTCATGCGATTTATAATGTTGTCTTTGAGTTGCATTTCGCCATTGATTTCATCAAATCTGCCTTCCGGAATATTAACCAAATCTACGACAGTTGAAGGGCTAATCATAGCAAGCGGATTTCTGAAAAGGGACGCAACTTTCAAGATGTATTCGACGTATCCGACTTGTTCAATTGTACCGTTTGAGATTTGGAATTTTATATTACCATTGAGTTTAAGCGTTTCATCAGCGCTGAGTTCAATCAATCCCTTTGCTCTTCCGCTTATCTGACGAGGAAGTCCGAGAATTGAAGTTGCCATAATATTGGAATCAACGTTTCTTACACCGAGTTTCATATAATAATTTTGTTTAGATAAATCGGCCTTAATCCTTAGTGTTGAAATTCCGTCCGCAATATCAAATCTGTTTGACTTCAAATTCAAAACGCCTTCTTTATCCAGTGTCATGTTTGCGTGAAGATTGCCGAAGTTTATTTCTTTATAAACTCCTTTTTCGACATTAAGTCCGCATTTTTCGATTGCAACGATACCTTTCTGGAACGGCTGAGGTTCTTGGTTTTCTTCACCTTCCGCACCTGTTGAAATTAGTGCGGTATAGACGTTTCCTTCTCTGTCAACGGGTTTTGGTTGAGTCAAAATCTTTTCGACATCAACATTATCGACGGTTAAATTCATATCTTTAACCACAATCGGCAGAGTGAGGTTGTTGTTGACTTTTCCGTCAAATTTGTATTTGGAACGGCGAAAACCGCCTTCGGATTTGATATCTATATAATCGCCTTTTGCGATAAGTTTGCCTGACTTTATGTACATTCGCTCTGCCGGTATAAAGACTTTATCAAGAGCGCATTCACCCTCCATATACGGATAGTTACCCCTGTTATCAACGGACATTTTGCCCGAGATTTCGCCTTTTTTGAATATTCTGTGTCCCAAAAGGAAGTTCAAAAATTCGCTCGGAAGCGGATTAGGAATATCAAGATTAAGGTCGAGAAATTTCATATTATCAGCCATATCAATATTACCGTTCATTGTGATTATAGGCTTAATTCCGCGTTTGAGTTCACTTGTAATGTAGTAGTTTATCGTGTTAATTTTCAAAATATTTTTTACAACACTTAAATCAACTTTGAAAAGTGTTTTGTGTTTCTGCAGAACCATTGACTGGTCGCCAAATTTGAATCCTTCGCCTTCATCAAGTTTAAAGAACCAGAGAATGTCGCAGGATCCGTTTTTGGATTTGATGAGAAGTTTTGAACCTGATTCTCCGACAAGATTAACCGGCGTGTTGAGCATTTTGGAAAGGTAGTTTTTGAAAAAGTCATCCGTTACATGAATATCCGAAAATAGTTTTGTATCGCAGGTTTTCTGATAGTCTTTTGTACTTCCTTTCATTTTTAGGATATTTGTTTTTTTGTTGTTGTAATACCCTTCAAACTCTTTAAACTCAATATCTTTTGTTCCTATATCAACAAGACCTCCGGTAATTTTTACAGGCATGTCAAGAAGAGGAATAATTTTGAAATTTACTTCTCCGACGCTGATATTTCCTGAAAATTTGTCGTTGATGAGTTTTACGTTAAAATTTACCGTTCCTGTTATATCCTTCAATGGTGCAAGGAGTTCGCTTCCGTTTGCGACAACCGTATTTGAATTTACGATTTCCGCAATGTCCATCGCCGAAAAGTCTTCACCTTTGATATTTAATTCATATTTACCATCGCGTGCCATTTTTGCATTTATAATGATTTTTGAATTTTCAATAAATACGGGAAAATCCACAATATAGGCTGCGCCTTTTACCATATAAAATCTGTTCATATCGTCTGCCGAAACGGAAATTTTATGGTTATTTTTTGACATGTTTAAATCAAAATCAAAGTGAAGATACTTTTTCTCCCCTGTTCGGTCAAAAATCATGTGCCGAGCCTGAAAATCAATAGCAGCGTTGTCTTTGTTATAATTTATACTGCATTTTTTTACACCTAAAAGTACATTATAAAAATCGAGTATTCCTTTTGAAGATTTTTTCTTTTCTTTTTTTTCTTCTTTCGGGGCAAGTTCCATTAATCCGTCAACATCAGCAAAAACAGACTCTGCAAGTATTTTTTTAACTTTTATTTTTCCTCTGAAAAGTGTTTCCAGAGAAAACAGCGTATCAATTTTAGAAAGTTCAAGGAGTTTGTTTTCACCCTTTTTCAAACTTAATTCATCAACAATGAAAGCAATTTCTTTTCCTGTTTTGAGGTTTACTCCCTTTAGGGTTAAATCGGCTCCGCAATTCTTTTTAATCTGTTCGGAAATAAAATTAGAAAATGACGCACTCGAAATGTAGGCGGGTAATGCCCACTTGTATGCGCCAAAAATCATTCCCGCCAACAGAACACCTGCTAATACAGTATATATCAAAGTTTTGCGAGTAAAGCATCTCATAAGAAAATTATACCACGACTATGCGCAGATTTTGATTGACCGGTCTATCCCTGTGCCAAGCGTTCTCTTACAAGAGTTTCAATTTCATTAAGAATATCAGGGTTTTCGCCCAAAAATTCTTTCGCTTTATCTCTGCCCTGACCGAGTTTTTCATCGTTAAAACTGAACCAAGAGCCTGCTTTTTTCACAATATCCAAATCAACAGCCACGTCTAAAATATTTCCGATTTTACAAATACCTTTTCCGAAAATAATATCAAATTCCGCTGTTCTGAAAGGCGGAGCAACTTTATTCTTTAAGACTCTTACTCTGACGTGGTTTCCCAAATCCTCTCCGTCTCCTTTAATTCCTTCAACGCGTTTGATTTCCATACGAACTGATGCGTAGTATTTCAAAGCGTTACCGCCTGTTGTGGTTTCGGGATTTCCGTACATAACACCGATTTTTTGTCTTAACTGGTTAATGAAAATAACCGTTGTGTTGGTTTTACCTATTATACCGGTTAATTTTCTCAATGCTTTTGACATCAATCTTGCTTGCAAACCCATTTGCTGGTCTTCCATAGAGCCTTCGATTTCGGCTTTTGGAACGAGTGCCGCAACAGAGTCAACAACGATTATATCAACTGCACCTGAGCGGACGAGTTCTTCCGTAATATCAAGTGCTTGTTCTCCCGTATCCGGCTGTGATATAAGAAGTTCGTCAATGTTAACACCCAAGTTTCTTGCATATTCAGGGTCGAGTGCGTGCTCCGCATCAACAAAAGCGGCTATTCCGCCTTTTTTCTGGCATTCCGCAACAATGTGTTGTGCCAGAGTTGTTTTACCGGAAGATTCAGGACCGTAGACTTCAATTATACGTCCTCTCGGAATCCCGCCGACACCAAGAGCGACATCAAGTGCGAGTGCGCCTGTCGGAATCGTCTCGACACTAACCGAAGGCTTGTCGCCGAGTTTCATGATAGCGCCCTTACCGAAATCTTTTTCTATCTTATCAATCGCTAACTTGAGTGCTTTTGCTCTCTCGTCTGTCGGATTTTCCATAACTGCATCTTTTGCCATAATAAATTCCCCAAATCTCCTAAGTCATTGCCGAGGATAAATCCCCAACCTGTAATTCCATGTGAGTGAAACGAACAAAACTCGCTTAATCACTCAATCACCTGCTCACTTAATCACTTAAAGTAAGATACTTTCTTCTTCTTTTTTGATGTAAAATCCTGCAACGAGCGGTTTAAAACTGTTAAGAACGTTTTTGAGTTTGAAGTTTTCTTTGTTCAACTCATTAACCTTGTTTTTAAGATTTTCGTTTTCTGTTTTGCAGCGGACGAGTTCCAATACAACATCATCCATACCTTCGAGTTTTTCATCAAGAAGTTTTGTCATAGAAGTTGTAATGTTGTTTTCCATCTTGTTCAAAGTATCAAGAAGTCCGTTCACGACTGCTTGTGATTCCGTTTTTGATATAGTCGGTAATGTCACTTTTTTCTCCCTTGCCTCTATAATTGTTGACGATTTTGCGTTTTTAAGTTTTTTAACTTCGTCCACGGAAAAATAGATTTGACCGTTTCCGTCTTTTTTCGGGGTAACGGATGTTCTTCTGCATAAATCGACTATCTCTTTGTTATCAATATTTAAAAGTTTCCTAACGTCGTTAGGTAAAAGCACCTTTTCAGCCTCAACACTCATCCTAAATAAATCTCCTCTTTGCCACAATAATTGTTAATATAATTCTATTAGATACAGAAAATATTTTCCACTATTTGTAACGAATGTTTAAGAGGAGTTATCAAACTCTACAAATCCCTCAGATTATAGGACAGTTTTTCTGTGTAACTTTTAAGTTTTTCGGGCAGATTCTGGTCTTTGAGTTTTGCGAGAATGTCGGCTTTTGTTCCGGATTCAATAAGAATTTCCGCTTCCGGCGCACCGAGTTTTGAGGCAACAAATTTTAACGTGCGCTTTGTCTGATAGTTTTCAGCGCCCTTTGGCGCTTGTGCAATCTCAAGCCAAAATTTATCGACAGCAAGGTTTTTATCAGGATTGCTGAACTGTTCAAATATCATACCTTTATTGCCAAACTCGCCGTATTCGGCGATTTCCCGTTCACGCTCCAAAAGATTGCTTATCATTTTTTTGATAAGTTCTTCCATACTTTTTGCTCCTTTTGTTTTCGGTTTTATACCTTGAAACTCGGTTTTATTTATTTTGTTTTGATTAATTCTGTTGTCCATAATTATTTCCTTCTTATTTTATACTATTTTTGGGTAAATTGCTATATGGTTTTGTTATTTAATGCCAATTAATGCTTTTGCCGTTAATTATTTCCAAATTCTTCAAATTTGAAATTTCAGCATATCCAAAATCCAGTGTTCCATATACTACTTTCAAATTCGGTAAAGATGTTACATTTGAATCTTTAAAATCAGCATTTCCTCTTATTACAGACACATTCGAAAGTAACTTATTTTCATTTATTAAACCATAGTCGTTTAAAACATTTCCGCCAAACTGGGGTGAATAATGAGAAATTTCCCAAGTGCCGTCATTGAGTTCTTTAACTTCTATGCCCATTGCTTCCAGTATTTGTCTGTATACCTGTTTTTCAATACCATTTGCATTGTTTATGGTTTTTTTGGCTTCGGCTATTTCTTTATCGGTTAAATCAGGTTGTTCTTTTAATTTTTTTCTGGCTTCTTTGGCACGTTCTTCCGATTTTGCAACAGAATCAATAAGATTTTTCAAAATTGTTCTCTTTTGCTCAAATGCCGGTTTTTGCGCAATCGCCTCTTTGATTTTATCACCGCAACTTGTAGTATCTAAACCTTTTTTAGTAATAAAATCCTGAATAAAATCTATGTATGCAACAGGAACAGTAGCATTTTGCTGACGTCTTTGAATTTCTGCAATATGCCCTGTGTTATTTTCTCTGATACAAACTTGAGTTAAACCTGTTTCATCAACCAAGAAATGAATATTACCTAGTTGAATATACGGCTCTGCATTCCATGTTCTTATACACCAGTTTGTACCGTCAGAGAAAGCCCGTACTTTTGCGGCATTGTCTTTAAAATTAGGATGTGAGCTGTCTGTTTTCGGCACTGTATACCATGTCATTTTTCTTCCGCCGATTTCTACTTCCATTGCACCTGAAGATTTTTTGGCATTTTCATTAAGTTTTGCACTGTAAATTTTATCAAAAGAAACACTTCCGGTCTTTATTGCGTCGGCTAAAACTTTTTTTACGAGTTGTTTGTCGAGCGTCGGAGGAGTATTGGAATTTTCCGGCAACAACTCTTTTGTAATATACTCAGCCAAAATAATTCTTATAAACGGATTGTCTTTTATTTCAGGCTCTGTTTCCATAAAATCGAACCACTGTTTCAGGCCTTCTTTTCTCTGTTTATTAATTTCTGCTACATCTACATGGTCGCCTGTACGGGCAGATATGTATTCCCGATTTTTAAATGACAAATATTTTTCTTCTGCCCATTTTTTACAACTTTCCTCCGAGCGCCAAATTTTCTCAATGGGCTCATATTTATCAACAACAATTTTTTCAAACCCTGTTATTGACGATTTTGTACGCATACCGCTATCGATTTTACCCTGTGGTTGCGGTGAATTTGTTGCAACTCTGACCATTTGAGAATCCAGTTTGGATAAGATTCTGTTAATATCGAAACCTGATTTTTCCAATTGTGATTTAATATTTGTATCCAAACCTTCTATCATACCTTTTAGTGATTTTCTGACTTTCGAGTTGAATTTTGCTGCAACATCAACACCTTTAATATTGTTCAAAACCGGCAAATTCTTTAACAGAAGCGGGTTGATTTCTAAATCTTTAATTTTTACGGCATCTTCTATTATTTTAGAATTATACTTACCTGTAATATTTGAACTGTTTATAATTTCAGCAATTCTGTTATTAGCGACACCGCTTTGGATTAATCTGACAGCAACCTGATTCATTTCTTTATCAATAACACCGTTCTTCGATATTGCTTTAATAATCGCTGCTGCTTGTTTTTCTTCCATACCGAAGTCCATGAAGAATTGAGTATTTTCATCAACAGGTTTTGAAGTATTTGTGTTTTGTTCTTCGACATAAAAACCTTGTTTTGTTGAAGTAAGTCTTGATATGGTTTCAATGTCCCAGCCATCATCCAGCATTTTTACCGCCCATGCCTGTGTTTTAGGGTTTTGAAACAAGCGGGTGTATTTATCCACTTTTTTGGGGTCTGTTTTGCCGTTGTTACCGCCTTGGTCATTGGGGTCATTAATGACTGTTGCTTTTAATATATCATCAAGTTTATTTATATCAATATTCGGCGTTTTTACAACCTGATCTACCAACGGAGC
>JAFXYU010000013.1 GCA_017541565.1 bacterium
CTATTCTGAAAAAGAGAAAATTGATATTTTTCAATTTAACAAAGAAGCGTTCAATATCTACGATACTGAAAGAGCAATTAGAGCTAATTCAAATGTTATTGCTCCGCAGGGTTTTTCAAAACATACTGCAACATTAACAGAACACGACCTCTCTTATCCTATCGACTACAGAGAAGAGCAGGAAGCCGAAAAAGTAAAATTGCAATTACACGCAACTAATGTTGTAACTAATGGTTTACAACTGAAACACGAAAAAGAATGTGCAGATTTGGCACAAGACCTTTCAAAATATGATAGCGATAATAAGATAATTTTATCGGGAACATCTTGTTTCAACTGGAGCAAATCAGATCCACAGGGTGTAATTGATGATGCTAAAAATGCGGTTTCATCTAAAATTGCACAAGATCCAAATACTATGGTTATCGGTGAAGATGCTTGGAGAGTATTAAAGAGAAATAAACAGTTAAAAGGTTTAATCTCTAATAACCAAAATAAACTGGTTACCCTTGAACTTGTTAAAGAATTCTTTGAAATCGAAAACATTGTTATCGGTAAATCAATATTTGCCGATGCCAACGGTAAGTTTACAAGAATATGGAAAGACAATATTATCTTGGCTTATGTTCCGAATTTAGGTGCATCAAGAACAGAATATGATCCGTCTTATGGTTATACTGTTCGCAAAAAAGATGCTTTGAATGTCGATGAATATAACAAAGAGGGTAATAAAGTCAGATATATCAGAGCAACAGACATATACACTCCGTTTTTGGTCGGTGCGGAGGCAGGATATTTAATATCAGGAGTTAATGATCCAAATTACAATCCTGAAAATGATATCACTAATAATCAAATTGGAAGTCAATTTATTATAGGAACAGGAGCGAGTGTAATAGACAATGGCGATGAATTTTAGAGTTAAAAATACAAACATTCTACACAATGGTGTAGTTCAAAAAGAAGGTGCAATTATACAATTAGACGAATTTCAAGCAAAAAAACTTGAAGGATTTGTTGAACCTGTAAAAGAAAAAACACCTTCTAAACAAACAACCGAAAAGACAAATAAAACAAAAACAGAAAACAAAAAACCTGAAGTAAAAACTGAAGGTAAAGATAAAAACGGAGGTGAATCTAATGGCAAATAAATTATACCAACCTTTATTGATTGAATCCGTAAAAGCAACCGCAAATATAGAACAGCATAGATTTATCGGTTTTGATGGTGCATACTGCGGAGCCGGTGAAAAAGCACTTGGCGTTTCTGATGTTGCTATTGATAAAGATCAATATGCACCCGTTGCTGTTTTAGGAACATTGCTTGTAGTTTCTGCCGGAACTATTAATGCCGGTGATCCTGTTGCATCAGATGAGAACGGAAAAGCCATTAAAGCAACAGGCGATGCATTAATAAACGGATATGCTCAAGACTCTGTAACCGAAGGTCAAGAAATAAGAGTTTTGAGAGGAATCTAATGGATTATTGCACGATCGAGGACATTGAAACACACATCTCTACCCCTACCTTGATTCAGCTGACTAATGATGATGGTGAGGAGACAGTCGATCGTGATGTGGCAACAGAAGCCATTGTTTATTCTTCTGCTATCATCGATGGGTATCTGCGAGGCAGATATACTCTGCCGTTAGATACCCATTTTCCTTTACTTCGCATCTTGGGTATTGATTTAAGTGTTTATCGTTTATACGCAAGACGAATGGCTGATGAAATGCCTGAAGTCATAGAAAACGCATACAAAAATGCAATAGCCACGTTAAGAGATATTCAGAAAGGAATAATAACCCTGCAAGCAGAGAATGATTTACTTGAATCATCAAGTTTTAATCCTGACGAATACAGAACAAACAAAAATATTCTCGATAAATTATTCGGAAAGCAAAAATTAAGTGAATATTAGAACTGTTGAAAATTCGATTATTGAACAATTAAAACTTTCATTCCCTGAAATATTAGTTGAAGGTTTCCCGGACAAACCGAGCGAATTCATATTATTACATCAAATAGGAGCATTGCTTGTTCATTATCAGGGAAGCAACTACACATCAACACAGGCTCTTGGCTTTGTAACTCAAGTAAATCAAAAAGAATTTTCAATAACTATCGTTACAAGAAACCTCCGAAACAATAACGGAGCTTATGAATACCTCGATAGAGTTAAAGCCGTTTTAAGCGGATTCAAAATAGATGAATGTACATCTCTTATTCCAACAAAAGATTATTTTATTTCGGAAAACAAAGGAATTTGGCAGTACGGAATAAACTTCA
>JAFXYU010000108.1 GCA_017541565.1 bacterium
CAGACCGACAAGACAAATGTTACATGATTTAATTATAGGAAGTATTTGTGTAAATAAGGATTTTAAATTTGAAACAGTAACAAATAATAAAACAAAACTTTCAATAATAATTATAATTCTGTTTATTTTATCTATTATTGGCATATATGCAATGAAGACGAGTTTTTCTAATATGTTAGGAATAGATTTCTCTAATTTGAATAAGTTAAATAATACACTAAAACAAAATACTTTAGCATCAATTATTGGTGTTAATATTCAGAAAAAATATAGTAATAATCAGACATATACAAATATAAGTTATACTGTCACATATCCGCATATTGATTTAAACGATTATAATGTCTATTCTTATGAAATAGTAAAAGTGGCAAATGAGATAATAAAAAATGATCCAAATGCAAGCAATTATAATCAAATTAATATAACTATTTTGCAAAGTATAAATTTGGGAATATTTAAATTTAATAAAACTCAATATGGGTATGGTACAATTCAACAGTGGGAAGAAGGATTTAAACATTATAATCTTAAATAATTCTCAAATTTTCTGTTCAAAATCCTAAAACTGACTCTTCTTTTATTATGCTCTCCGGTTACTATTAGTGTATAAACAGTAACCAAAAACAAAAAGGTGGACACATTACATTTTGTCCACCCTATTTGTTAGTAAATTTTTATTTTGAAATTAAAATTTGCCCAGAAGATAGTCTAATGTTTCCTGTTTTTGGAATCCCAAGGCTTCTGCTCCGTCCGGTTTAGCGGCGCTTATTTTTTGTTTTGGCGTGAAAGGTTTTAATTTCAGTCTGCCTCCTGCTAACTCTTTTATATCATAATCAGACGCTATTAATTTTTTTACTAAAGTTTGAAGATTTATACCTTCTACCATTTTTAAGCGTCTTTTTTCGGAATCTCTGCAAATAGTGTCAAAATCTGATTGAATTTCATACTCAATCATACCGTTTTCCGTATTTGCTTTTTTTAATTTCAAAGAATCTTTACCGTTAATTATTACAGTATCACCGTTATTTTTAAAACTTCCGTATCTTAAAAGTTTATGTTCATAATGACCGTTTCTGTTCGTGCGGTTTTTTATGAATTGAAGTTCGGGTTTATATGTTCGACCGTTTGGAAACTCAAAACCTTTTGGAACGGATACTCTGAATACAAGTCTGTTGTCTACTTTTTTGATAACACCATCCAAAAATGATGTCATTTTCAGCATTTCTCCGGCTTTGATTATAGATTCTAATGTTTCTTGGGAGCATTTTTCTAATGCTGCTCTTGTCTCCGGATTTTTTGCAATATGCAGTTTACCAAAATTCGGAGAATAATTAGTGTTGTTTACGGATAACATTTTACCGCCTTTCATATAACTTCTACCATGTTGACCATTGATATATTAAAAACGCGTAAAAATATTTTTTGCTATTAAAATGTTTAGCAAAATTATCGGTTTGTCAGATTGTTCAATCAGTTGTCAAAAATGTGGCATGGCGGGCATGCCCGAATGCTAAAAATATGGTGATTTTTTTGTTCCAAAAACGCTGGAAACACTATAAATATTAACAAAATTTAACAAGTGTTTGCTTTTTTTTCAAGAATGTGTATAATAGAGGGGTAAATAAGAAAGGGGATTTATCATGAACAAAGAAGAATTAATTTCAGAAATTTCAAAGAAGGCAAAAGTATCTAAGAAAGATGCATCTTTAATTTTGTCAGCAACTATCGAATCAATTCAAAAGACAGTTAAGAAAGGTGACAAAGTTACTTTAGTTGGTTTCGGTACTTTCGCTTCTAAGAAGAGAGCTGCTAGAAACGGTCGTAACCCGCAAACAGGTAAGGCAATCAAGATTGCTGCTAAGACTGTTCCTACATTCTCAGCTGGAAAATCTTTCAAATCACTTCTCAGCAAGTAATTTGTTCACGGATTTTAAAAGGGACTGCCTGTTGGCAGTCCCTTTTTTTATTATTGGTCATCCGCTTTGTGATTCTTGTAATCGTATGTTCCGGGGAACGCATCAATCCCGCTTTTCTTTTTCGTAACCCAGTATTGGAATTTCGGAATAAGCGTTGACAGAAAGAGTGCTGCGACCGCAAATCCTGCCATAAAGTTGATTCCGCTATATAGTGTGTTTTTATTTTTGAATTTTTCAAGCAGTTCTTTTGTGATTTTACCGTCTTTGGATTTTTTGCATAAATCTTTGACGTAGGTTTCCATATCGGATTTGAGTTTATACAGTTTTTCATTTGAAACGTACTTGTATTCGTTAATGTAATCGCCGCCGATAAATTCTGTTTTTGACAGTATCTTTTTACCGTTTTCTGTACCGATTTCTTTTCCTTTTCCGCCTGTAAATTGTGAGAAAATGTTTCCGAGAAGTTTTGGGTTATTTAATTCCGAAACATTTATTGCATCAATTATTTGCTGCTTGGTAACGACTGCTTCTCCCTGTTTAAGCGGTTGAAGTTTAGACATCTCCTTGATTCTTTCCAGAGTTGCTTTATCAAAATTTTTACCTTCTAATTCGCTGACCTTTGCAACTTTAAGCGGTTCTTTATTCTTATTGAAAATTCTGTCAAAGAATGATAATTTTCCTGTTTCAAAATTAATCTCGTATTTTGCAATATCAATTTCTGCAGGATCTTTACCGAGAACGAGTTTCTCAAATTCTTCAACGGTTATACTGTTTCCGTTCTTTTCCAGAAGTTTAACAAGTGAGTCATTCAATATATTTGCAGAACTCGGGTTCAATCTGTTGATGTGTCCCGTTTCTGCAAAGTTGAAAGCGCTTCCGACATGTCCTATTGCCCAGTAGAAGAAGTACATTGAACCGATATCTCTAATCCCGATTTCTCTCCTCTCATCGTTATTTCTTGCGCTGTACATTCTTCCGCTGACCAGTCCGGCATCGGTGGAAATCAGTTTACCGATGTTTGTATTTTCAATAGCGTTTGTAAATACATTCAGCGATGAAACTCCGCCCTTGAATGAAACATCATTTGTTTTATTTGTTTTTTGTTTTTTCTTTGCTTTTTCCTTCTTGTCATTTGCGATAACCATTTTTGTAAGTTTTTGGTTTAATTTTGGTACGACAAGGCCGATGAATGCATCAGCAAGTAGTACACTTGTTAAAACTTTTCCTGCTTTAACCCAAGCAATTTTATTTTTGCTAAGTGCGAATTTTTTGTCACTGTTATTTTTAATAAAGTTATCAAAAGGAGTTCTCAGAACATCCGAACCTACGTCAAAATTTGTACCGTATTTTTTCTTTAGGATTTTATCTCCGACGGAATTGAGCAATTTTACTCCGAATAACCAGACGGCAGCGCCTGTCAAATCCTCAATCAGACGTTCTCGCATTTCATTTTTGCCGCCTCTTTTATAGGCATTTGCGGATCGTCCCACATCTACGGTTGTTTCTAATGCAAGTATGGGGCCTAGGGCATCAGGGCTTGTCATATATGTCAAGGCATTTGCATACCAAGGTCCGCTCTTAAAAGCTATATCTGCGTTATTTACGGGATTTAACATTAAAACCTTTCAATCAGTATTTATATAATCGGCTGTTTTAATTAAACACTGTAAATATATTTTTTGCGAATACAACTTCAAATTGTTACAAAAGTACACATTTTAACTTAAAAATTTTACCCCTGCTTGTAATTAAATTTTGTTTTATTTATGATAGTTTTATATGTACATTAGTTAGAATATAAGGAATAGCAAAAATGAATCCTATTATTGAAAAATTAGAATCTGAATACACAACAAGAGACATTCCGGAAATGCATCCGGGTGATACCGTTAAAGTATCCGTAAAAATTGTTGAAGGTAACAAAGAAAGATTACAGGCATACGAAGGTACGATAATCGCTGAACACGGTTCAGGAATTAACAAGACAATTACCGTAAGAAAAGTATTCCAAGGTGTTGGTGTAGAACGTGTATTCTTGGTACACTCTCCGCGCATCGATAAAATTACCGTTCAAAGACGCGGTGATGTTAAGCGTGCAAAATTGTATTATTTAAGAGAACGTTCAGGAAAAGCAACTCGTATCAGAGAAAAGATTGAAAAAAGATAATTTTCAATTGTTGCGGAATTTGCAATAATCGGGGGTGTTATGAAAAAAGAGAAGTTGCATATACACTGGTACCCCGGTCACATAGCAAAAGCGGAACGTCAATTGAAAGAAAAACTCAGTCTTGTAGACGTGATTCTTGAAGTGCGTGATGCCAGAATCCCTTTATCAAGCAGTTACAGTAACATAGAGAGCCTCTTGGGAAATAAACCGAGGCTTCTTTTGTTGAATAAAGCGGATTTGACAGATAAGAGCGAACTTGCATTGTGGTCGGAATACTTAAATAAAACAACCGGATGCAGCATTGTTTTAACAGATGCAAAAGGTAACAGTGATTTGAATGCTGTTATAAAACTTGCTGCCGAACTTGCTGAACCTAAAATTCAAGCGTTAATGTCTAAAGGACTGTTGAGACGTCCTGCAAGAGCAATGGTTGTCGGTATGCCAAATGTCGGCAAGTCAAGTATAATCAATAGATTAACCAACTCGTCAAAGACTAAAATCGGTGCAAAGGCTGGTGTTACAAGACAACAACAATGGGTAAGAATTAATCCGAAATTGGAACTTCTTGATACGCCGGGGATAATTCCCACCAGACAAGATGATCAGGAACAAGCCGTTAAATTGGCTTTTGTAAGTTCTGTCTCCGAGAATGCGTATTCTCCTGAACCGGTTGCACAATCTTTATTAGAAATGCTTTCAAAATCAAAATATTCGAATACGGTCAAAATGTATTATAAGACCGAAGTATTGTCGTTAGAGGCGATTGCACAAGAAAGAAATTGGATAATTAA
>JAFXYU010000109.1 GCA_017541565.1 bacterium
ATGCATTAGTTAACGGTTACGCTCAAGATTCTGTAACTGAAGGTCAAGAAGTTAGAGTTTTGAGAGGAATCTAATGGATTATTGCACGATCGAGGACATAGAAACACACATCTCTACCCCTACTCTTATCCAGCTGACAAATGATGATGGTGAGGAGACTGTCGATCGTGAAGTGGCAACAGAAGCCATTGTTTATTCTTCTGCTATCATCGATGGGTATCTGCGAGGCAGATATACTCTGCCGTTGGATACCCATTTTCCTTTACTCCGAATCTTGGCTATTGATTTAAGTGTTTATCGTTTATACGCAAGACGTATGGCTGATGAAATGCCTGAAGTCTTAGAAAACGCATACAAAAACGCAATAGCAACTTTAAGAGATATTCAAAAAGGAATTATATCCCTGCAAGCAGAGAATGACTTACTTGAATCATCAATTTTTAATCCTGATGAATACCGAACTAATAAAACTCTTCTTGATAAATTATTCGGAAAGCAAAAGTTAAGTGAATATTAGAACTGTTGAAAATGCAATTATTGAAAAATTAAAGCTCTCATTCCCTGAAATATTGGTTGAGGGTTTCCCGGATAAACCGAGTGAATTTATTTTATTACACCAAATAGGAGCATTGCTCGTTCATTATCAGGGAAGTAATTACACCTCAACACAGGCTCTCGGATTTGTAACTCAAGTAAATCAAAAAGAATTTTCTGTAACTATCGTCACAAGAAACCTCCGAAACAATAACGGAGCTTATGAATACCTCGATAATGTTAAAGCCGTATTAAGCGGATTTCAAATAGATGAATGTACATCTCTAATCCCCACAAAAGATTATTTTATTTCGGAAAACAAAGGAATTTGGCAGTACGGAATAAACTTCACACTAAAAACTCAAAATATACAAGAATTATAACCCCATAGGAGGATAAAATATGCCTGCATCATTTTTACATGGCGTTGAAACAATAGAAATCACCAAAGGTGCAAGAACTATTCAAACCGTAAAAACTGCGGTCATTGGTATTATAGGAACTGCTCCGATAGATGATGTTGAAGAACAATATAGAACTATAAATGAACCGACTTTAATTCTTAATGAAACAGAAGCAGTCAGATATTTCGGACAATCGAAAGCAGGATTTACAATTCCCGATGCACTTGATGCAATGTTTGATCAGGGAGCAGGAATTGCAATCGTAATTAATGTTTTTGATCCATCTAAACACGAGTCTGTTGAAGATGTCGCACTCTCTGATATTATCGGAGGAATTGATGCAATAACAGGTAAAAGAAAAGGATTAAAAGCATTTGAAGATTGTTATTCTTTATTCGGATATTATCCTAAAACTTTAATCGCTCCTGTATTTTGTGAAAATACAGCAATCGTTTCTGAAATGAATGTAATTTGTAATAAAATCAGAGCGATTGGTATTGTTGATGCTCCTGTCGGCACAACAGTTCAGGAAGCAATAACAGGAAGAGGTTCACAGGGAACGATAAACTTTAATACCTCTTCAGAGCGTATTATTCTTTGTTATCCGCATTTAAAAGTTTATGATACTGAAACTGATACAATTAAACTGCAACCTTATTCACAAAGACTCGCAGGAGTTATTGCCGCTAAAGATATTGAAAAAGGTTATCATTGGTCTCCTTCAAACACAGAAATAAAAGGAATTGTTGGTGTTGAAAAACAATTAACATCAATGATTAATGATCCGACTTCTGAAGTAAATACACTGAACGAAGCCGGAATTGTAACTGTGTTTAATTCCTTTGGTACGGGATTTAGAACTTGGGGAAACAGATCAGCGGCATTTCCGTCATCGACTCTTCCGACTAATTTCATAAATGTCAGAAGAACCGCTGACATCCTGCACGAGTCTGTTGAATATTCAATGTTGCAATTTATTGATTATCCGATAGACAACGGTTTAATCGATTCAATTTGTGAAACGGTTAACCAGTTTATAAGAACCTTAATCGGTAGAGGTGCATTAATTGATGGCAAATGTACCTTTAACCAAGATAAAAACCCAACAACGGAACTCGCTAACGGTCATCTACTCTTCGATATTGAATTTATGCCTCCGACACCTGCCGAACGCATAACCTTTGAATCGTTTATTGATATCGAATTGTTGAAATCGTTAGGAGCATCTTAATGTACGCAATAGTAAATGACGAGGAAAATTTAGAAGTTCACACAGA
>JAFXYU010000110.1 GCA_017541565.1 bacterium
AATCGCCTGTGGCTTGTACACCTATCTGAGCGCAAAGTCCTGCCCAAGGTACGACTTGCGTGTTATTTTGATTCGCTATTTGGTTTTGAACCTGTGCCGAATATTCGGCATACATAGCGTCATTAAGTTTTTTAAGATCACTGTTAGAACCTGTGGGGGTAACATTAAATTCATCCAACGCTTCTTGGAGTGTCCTTGAATTGGTCGGCACTCTGCCTAAGTATGAATAAATGTTTGCACTGGTGTAGGAGTATACTCCGTTGACTGTGAAATTCGACATAAACACACCTCTAATATGATATATAATATATATCGGCACAATTTCTAAAAACTTTAGGGTTTTTACAAAAACTGTTACAAATCTTTACAATGTTTGTTAAAGTTTTTAATATCCGGAATGCTTTTAAAGATAAGTACATATAATTAATTTTTTCGAAATATTAAGTTTTGTAACAGAAAGTTTGGTTTATGAAATTTGGGCATCGAAATATACTTTATATATATGTAAGACAAATCAAGAGAGTAAAAGAATAAACACAAATAGTCGAACAAAACAGACGGTATTTGTATCAACCTGCGTTTAGCCTTATGTATTGTGATACTGAGGTCATGAGTAATGATGTGTAAATGCGGAGTGATATAAAAACGGTTTAAGTAAAAACGTCCGAAAAAGACAGAGGTGAAAGATGGCAGTACTAGACAGTTACAACATTAATGCGATGGCAACCCAGATATCGAGAGATTTCTATATTCAGGATAATCCCGAGGTGGACAAGTCTTATGTGCTTGTCGATGAGATGCGATTATTTGCAATGGATATGAAATCGAGAGTTACGTTTATATCACGAGTAAAAAAATAGAGAAAATATCAGTTTTATAATTTACGAAAGTTAATTCCCCAAAACTTACTTATCTATCAGCGCCTGTTTCATCTTTGATTCAGGCTTTTTTTTATATGGTATAATTCTTTTATGAACGTACTTGTTACAGGCGCAACGCGCGGAATAGGAAAAGTTATTGCCGAAGTTTTGGGCAAAGAGCATGCTATTTTTGCTACCGGCAGAAATGAAGAACTTTTATTGTCATATAAAAATCATATTGTATGTGATATGTCAAAAAGGGAAGAGTTGTATAAACTCGGAGAGTATATTGAATTAAATCAGATTGATATATTAATAAATAATGCCGGAGAATATGTATATTCTTCCATAGAGGAAACAAATTTTGACAGTATGGCAAATATTTTGAGAGTTAATCTTGAAGCACCTCTTTATTTAATATCAAAATCAACTCCGTATATGAAGCAAAATAAATTTGGCAGAATAATAAATATAGGTTCAATTAGCGGTGTTATGGGTGAAGCCGGGGCAAGTATTTATTCCGCATCGAAAGCGGGCTTAATCGGCGGTACAAAAGCATTGGCGCTTGAATTGGCTGAGTTTGGAATTACGGTAAATACTATAAATCCCGGATGGGTTGATACAGATATGGGAAATGCTTCCGCTAATGACGGATGTTGGACTAAAGAAGAAATAATTGAATGTATTCCCCAGCGCAGATTCGTGTCACCTGAGGAAATTGCAGGCATGGTAAAGTATCTTATTTCCGATGATGCAAAGGGTGTTACGGGACAATCAATAAACCTTTGTGCCGGTTTAAGTGTGGGATACTGATATGTCACTAATTAGGTTGTTCTTGATCTTTACAAAAATTGGTGCGATACTTTTGGGCGGCGGATACGTTATATTGCCGATTATGACAGAAGAACTCTGTAAAAAGAGAAAACTTGTTACCTATGATGAATTGACAAATCTTTTTGCAATTTCTCAATCTCTTCCAGGAATAATTGCCGCAAATATGTCAATGTTTGTCGGATATAAATTAAGACGTAAATCAGGTGCCGTTGCAGCAATTGCGGGTGTGACTTTTATTCCGTTCTGGACAATTGTTATTCTTGCATCCTGTATTTCCGTGTTTGTTAATAACTCCTATGTGAAGGGGGCTTTTTGGGGTATTGATATTGCTGTTATTGCATTAATTCTTCTGACTTCAAGAGAATTGTGGCAAAATTCAAAAAGGAATTTATTTTTCTGTTTTATTTTTATTGCATCTCTTGTTGCGCTTCTTATATTCAAACTTTCTCCTATTCAGGTTATTTTAATATTTACCGTAGTCGGCATTATTTTTAAAACTTTGGAGGTAAAGAGAAAATGATATACCTTCAACTTTTTTATGAATTTTTTAAAATAGGACTTTTTTCTTTTGGCGGCGGTTATGCAACGATTCCGTTTCTTTTTCATATTTCAGAAGTGTATAATTGGTATTCTTTGCAAGAACTTTCTCAAATAACGGCGGTTGCATCCGTTACTCCGGGACCTGTCGGGATAAATGCCGCAACTTATGCCGGATTGAAAACGGCGGGTTTATTTGGTGCATTTGTTGCAACATTTGCAGAAGTTCTTCCTTCACTTATATTGGTAATATTTGTTTCAAA
>JAFXYU010000111.1 GCA_017541565.1 bacterium
AGATATTAAGAATGACTTGGCAGAATACTTCCGAGCAGATGCTTACTTCAAGTCTCAACTTATGAATGCTATGGATAAGATGCAGGGAACGGAAGAACAGCAGAATGCATTACTTACCGAAATCCTTGAAGCAATCAAGACTCTCGGCACTGACAACAAAAATTATTACCTCGGTATAATTAATGAAATGAGCAAAAACGGCGCTAAAATGGATGACGTTATTGCGCTCCTCAAAACGATTAACGAAAATGTTGTCAAAGGTAACAAGCAGAACAAGGAATACGGCGATGCTATAATTGCACTGCTTGCAAAACTCGGTGATTCTTCCGCTGCTACATTGAACGCAATTCTTAAAAACGGTACAAAACTTGATGATATTCTTGCAATCCTCAAAGTTATTAACGGAAACGTTGTTGATGGAAATAAAATAACCGAAAATTACGGTAAACAAATTCTGGAAGCAATTAAAACCGGCAACGGAAAACTGGATGACATCAAGAAACTTGTTGAACATATTGATAATGACATTCACGAATTCAAAGAAAACGCACAAAAAATGGGTGAAGCAATTATCGAAGCAATCAACAAGAAGAAATGCGGCGGCAGCATCGACATGACGGCAATTCTTAATAAATTGGATGAAATCCTTGCCGCAATCAAAGACCACAAGGTAGATGTTACTGTTGATGTAACAGGTAAGGTTGAATGCAACTGCAACTGCGGCAGCAAGCACGAAGGTATCTTGGGCGAATTAAACTCAATGATAAACTAAGCCAGTCGCAAAATAAGCAAAAAGAGCGGATTCTATAGAATCCGCTCTTTTTTTATGTCATTCATTGTAACAATTTCTTAATATCTCATATAAAAAGTGTAAATTTTACAAATTTTTCGTTTTTTGTAGTAATATATAATAGTTAACAAAATTGATTGGCGCAACCTGCGCCGGTGGAAACGGAGGCACATGAATTGACAATTGTATCATCATCACTTGCAGAGTTAGAAAGCAAAAATCTCGAAACGGTAAATTTGGGACAACATGTATTAGCAGAATTTTTTGAATGCGACCCGAATATTCTCAACAATATAGATAAGGTTGAAAAGTACATGATAGATGCGGCTCTGGAGTGCGGTGCGACAATCGTTCAAAAGTGTTTCCATATGTTTAACCCCTATGGTGTATCCGGTGTAGTTATTATTTCGGAAAGTCATCTGGCAATTCATACTTGGCCGGAACTCGGTTATGCGGCAGTAGATTTATTTACATGCGGTACAAAGTGTGACCCGAAAATTGCCTACGAATTTTTGAAAAAGATATTCAATTCAAAGAAGGCATCTTTTACTGAACTGAAACGCGGCATAATTAACAGAGAAACACTGAAACTCTCGGAACAGCCATTTGAAGTAGCAGAGCAGTTTGAAGAATAAATACTGTCCCCCGCCTGAATCCGTAATTCGCTCACGCTCAAACGGATCCTACCCTCCCCCAAAGGAGAGGATAGATTTGTGCAATTTGTTTTTCATGATAAAATTGTATTAAGAATAACTTCGGAGGGAAAATGCGAAGGTTTTTATTACTAATAGGAATATTGTCATTACTGACTTCACCTTGTTTTGCGGCTAAGATGCCGGAGGATGTGCAAACATATATCAAAAATGTCACCCCGCAAGCAGATATTCGTTTTGACGGTGTGATTATATTCCCTGACAGTACGGTTTATCTTCCTTTGTATCCTTCTTTATTTTCGGACATAAAAAAATTGGAGATTAAAGAGACTTTTCCCGCAGGCAAAACATTAGCACAAAAGCCGGATATTGTTATATTTAACAACGATTTTGTGCTTCTTAAAGTACTCACTGACGGCAACGGTCACAAAACGGTTTTACACCAAACAAACCCGCCTCTTCAGGTTAGAACAGGGCTTCTTCCGCAAGATATGTTGGTTCCGAGCGGACTTATTATACCGGAGAACATTAAAGGTATTATCGGAAACCTAAAGGTAGATACAAAGCGTGAAGATATAATAAGAGTAAACAATGAAGATTCTTATGAGAATTTTCTCTCAAAATCAGAGCCTGACATTAATCAGGGGGTTGTTTCACAACTCAAAAATAAAGCGGTATACATATCAACAAACTATTCTAAAAACATTCAAGTCTTGGAGCCTGCAAGAACCGCTCCGAGTTATTCACTGGCACAGCAGTCCGTTCCTATTGATATGAAGGCTGTTAATAACGGTAAATTTCTTCTTGTTACAACCTATGAACGCCCGTTTATTGACATAATTTCAGTTGCGGATTCAAGATTTATCAAGCAGATAAATCTGCCTTCTAATCCCGAACAAATACTTATTGATTATCCGAACAACAAGGCATACGTTTCATCACCGAGTGCTTCGACAATATACGTTGTTGACTTAAAGATTATGGCACTTGTACAAAAAATCAAAGTTAACGGATATTGTGAACACATTTTACTTAGTGATAACAAACTTTTTTATGTTGATAAACTGCAAAATGAAGTTTGGGCAATTGAACTTGATAACGACTATCGTTTGAGAGACATAGGCAAATTCCCTAACGTATCTGCACTTGCTTTCAAAGATAACAAACTGTTCATAGCAAGCCGAACAAAAAGTCGTATTGCGGTAATTGACTATGATACATTCGGTTTATTGGATGAATTTTCTACCGTAAATAAACCGATAGCAATGATAATTTACGGAGATGCATTATATATTCTGGGCGCACAAAATAACGAAATTAAAATAATTAACGTTAACAGCCTAAAGGATGCAGGGACAATTAAACTGTCCACGGACGGTTTCTCTTTCGGTTTTCATCCGATGAGCGACAGTGAAAATCTTTATATTATAACGGACATTAAAACAAACAAATACTCAATTGTAGATTTGTCAAACGGAAAATTAATTAAAACGTATTCGGTAAATGTTCCGATAAAAGATGTCGTAATAACTGACAGAGTTCAACTCTTGGACTAAAGGACAAGTAAAATGGATATTATATTTGATGAAGTTACCTCACAAGTTCTGACGGAACTGGAAAAAACACAAAAAGAATTTTGGAATGTACCCAGAAAAACAGGGGTACTTTTAAACACATTTGTAAAAATGATGAACGCTCAAAGCGTGCTTGAGATAGGAACTTCTAACGGATATTCCGGAATTTGGATTGCAAAAGCCTTGCAAGAAACCGGCGGAAAACTCACAACAATAGAATTTTACGAATCTCGCCAGAGCGTTGCAATAGAAAATTTCAAAAAATGCGGTGTATACAGTCATATAAGACCTGTATTGGGATCTGCTTGTGATGCTATTATGGATTTTGCAGATGAAGAAAAATTTGATTTTGTATTTATTGATGCAAACAAAAGAGAATACAAAGAATACTTTAAACTTGTTCGCCCGCACCTTACGGATAAAGCAATGATTGTTGCGGATAATATTATTTCACATGCGGATAAAGTTCAGCCATTTATTGACGCAATTGATGCGGATAAAGAGTTTCAGTACACAATACTGGAAGTCCCCGGAGGAATTTTGACCGCATACAGAGGCTAGATTTATAAAGGCGGCACATTTAATGTGCCGCCTTTATTTTTAAAGATGTTTTGTTTCTGAACAATCACAATAGCATTGTTCTAATTCATCGGTAGTTGCAAGCATTACAATACCCGAAATCCCGACAAGCGAATAAATTATTCTTGAAAGTATTGAAGCATCACCGAAAATAGAAGCTACAATATTATAGTTAAAGAAGCCGACAAGCCCCCAAACTACTGCACC
>JAFXYU010000112.1 GCA_017541565.1 bacterium
GCAGAAGAACCTGTTACGGATTGAGCGTATGTTGTAACAATGGTTGTAGTTGTCGGAGATGCCGAAATACCCAAAGCGGAAAGTCCCGAACCTTCGATATATGCTGCATCGCTGTCAAAATGCAATACACCGTCAACGATTGAAACCGTAATTCCGTACGGCTCTAATGCTTGAGCAAAACTGTCAAATGTTGTTGTGCCTGAGATATTAAACGAACCTAAAACAGCGCCGGTTTGAGAATTTTTAACAGTAACGGCAGTTGTAGTGTTTATGCCGAGAGTAGCAAACGTTGTACTTCCCGTTGCGGTAACAACTTCGTTGTAAGTAACTGCAGAACCTGTGCAATCCGTTCCGAATGTGGTAATAACCGTAGAAATAGTCGTTGTTACATAAGAAGTTGTGATACCCAACTGAGTGAGCGGTGTACCTGTTGCATAAGCATCACCTGACGCAACGCGGAATATACCTTCATCAATTGATGCGTTGATACCGTAATTGTTCAAAGAATCAATCAATGAATTGAATGTGGTATCAGTTGTAACATTGAATGAACCAATCGTTTGACCTGATTCTGCATTCAAAATTGTGATTTCTCCGGCAGAAATGTTTACCTGACCTAATTTTGTTGTACCTGTTGCCGTTGTCGTATGAGTATAAGTAACGGCAGAAGAACCTGTTACCGCTTGAGCGTAGGTTGTTATAATTGTTTCGGTGTGCGTTGTTACAGACATACCGAGTGTTGTTAAGCCCGCACTTTCAATATATGCAACATCAGAATCAAGGTGAAGAACACCGTCAACTATCGAAAGTGTAATTCCGTACGAATCCAACGATTGTGACAAACTGTCAAATGTTGTTGAACTTGAAATATTGAATGTTCCGAGTGTTGCACCGGTTTGAGAATTTTTAACCGTCATTGCATAAGTGGTATTAATACCTACCGTTCCGAGAGTTGTGCTGCCTTGAGCGGTGTGAGTTGTAGTGTAACTTATTACAGTACCGGTATTTGTTGCACCGGATGTGGTTGTAACAACCGTAGATGTTACGTTAATACCGAGTTGTGTAAGTACATCACCTTGAGCATATTGTCCGTCAGTAGGTGTAAACGTTATTACACCGCTGTTTATACTAGATACGATGCCGCAAGATGATAATGTTGAGAACAAATCATCAAACTTGGTATTTGCATCGACTGTAATACTTCCGATAGCGGTATGTTCTTTATTATAAACTGTAACCGTTTTGTTCGAAGGAAGTGTAATAAAGTCTGCAATCTTGTCATTTTGCTCTGCATTAACGGTACTTGTGAACGTAATCGGAGTAGATGTTGTCGTTGTCTTTGAAATTGTGTATGTCTTGCTTACACCGCTTTGAACACCGATACCGAGATTTGTCATTATTGTACCGGATGCATAATTTCCGTCAGCGGAATATAACTCAATTATACCGTTGTTTATTGTACCTTGAATGCCGTATGCTCCGAGTCTGTCGAATAAATCTCCCACAGTCGAAGATGTTGTAAGGTTAGATATTGTTGCAAGACAGTGTCCGTCTTCACGATAAATTTCAAATGTCTGTCCGGATGCCGTAACAGCGTTAATTTCACCCAATGTTGTACTCGTTGTTGCTGTTACAATTCCTGTATGCGTAATCTGGGCTGTAGAATTTTGAGTTGTATTTACTACGCTTGTTACTGTTTGAGTAGTAATTCCGAATGCTGTCGGAAGTGTACCTGTAATATACTTGTCATCATCTGATTCAATAGTAATTACACCATCGGAAATTGTCGCATCAAATCCGTAGTTTGCAATCTGTTCAAATACGGTTCCCAATGTGTCCGTTCCGGTGAATGCAATTGTTGTAACCGCTGCGCCAAGCGTATTATGTACAATGATATTGGAAGTATTAAGTCCTAAATCTTTTAATTCGGTATCAAGAGTTGCCTTAACTACCTGTG
This sequence comes from bacterium, assembly GCA_017541565.1. Lineage (GTDB taxonomy): Bacteria > Cyanobacteriota > Vampirovibrionia > Gastranaerophilales > Gastranaerophilaceae > CAG-196. The sequence continues at coordinate 1,958 of JAFXYU010000112.1, forward strand.
TCGTGTATTGATATTCACCTGTTGCGGAAACGGATGACGTATTTGTTACGGAGGTCATTCCTAATGCAGTTGCAACAGTACCCGTTAATGTACCGCCGTCTATTCTTAATCTGCCGAGAGCATCTATTGATGAAGTTCCGCCCTTTGCATAGATTGCATTAACCAAATCATTAAGCGTTGTATTTGCGTTTACGGCAATTGACTCGCTGTTGAAGAATAACGTATATCCGCCGGAAACCGTACTGTTGTTTCCAAGCGTGTCAATAATGTTTCCGAGAGTTGTGTCTTTTGTAACTTCTGTTACGGTCGTATGAGTCATTATAGAACCGAGAACGTAACTCGATTTATTTGAGTGTTCAAGTCCCATTGCTTCTTCAATGGCAGCGTTCTCAATATAACCGTTATGGATGGTTAAAATACCGTCACTCAATACCGCAGAAACCCCTGACTGTGCGTTTATGAAGTTCATAAGGTTTCCGACAGTTGTTGTTGTTGAAACAACTGTTGATGCAAGAAGATTTCCGTCACTGTTGAACACTTTAACTGTTTTCTGCGCATTTGACATGCCGCTCGTAATGCCAAAGAGTGAAAGCGCCGAATCCATTGTAGCATCAATTGTAACTGTATCTTTAGAATATAATACGTTAGAAGTTTTATATTTTCCGGAAACTTCCGTTGTTAATGCCAATACGCTTGACAGGTTTGTTGTACTGCTCGTAAGCGTTGCATTTTCCATAGAGAATCTGTGAGTGTCTTTGTCAAAATCAGCAGAAATGCCGACAGCATTAAGTGCATTGATTAAGCCGTCGATACTCATTCCTGTTGTAACATTAACGGTTCTTGTTTCACCTCTGACTGTGAATACGGCAGTACCGTTCTTGTTTAACCCTAATGTTCCCAAAGTTGTATCATTTGTAGCATCAACTACGGTCGTAACTTTTTGAGTCAATGCCATTGATTTTGCTCTCGTTGATGAAACGGAAGTGTTTGTCAGGGCAATGTCTGGAGCACCATATAAACATTCCAGAAGATTTGTTCCGTGCTTATATCTGTTCTCATTTTCAATAATCTTGCCTTGGCTGATAAGGTCTGCAACATCCGCATCCGAAAGGGTTTCAAAACTTCCGCCGGTAATTGTAAGTATTCCGTTAACTTCATCCAACGATGTGTTGATACCTAAATTACCCATATCAGACATAAAGTTTGCAATTGTCTGACCTGAGTAAATCTTTTCATAGTAAATTGTGTCTTCTGGTGTTGTAATCTTCAAATAACCTTCGGTTACAAGAAGGTCGTCAACCAGTTTTGTTTGTAAATCGACAGTCTTGTGTACAACAATTGTTTCCTGAAGAGCATTACCTGTAACCATTGCAGAGAATGGAGTTTCTTCCAATCCTAATGCGGAAAGTATACCGCCTCTGATTACACCTCCGGCAACTTCAATTGCACCGTTAGAGTCAATTTGAGCCGAAAGTCCGGCATTCTTCATGCTTGTAAGCAAATCGCCGATTTTTGTTGAATTTGTAAGTGTTACTGTCGTTGTAACATTGTTTGAGTTAACAATTTCCAACTTATTATTTGTTGAATTTATTGTAACTCCTTCTCCCAAATCTTTAATATATGTATCTGTAGTAGCAGTTGTATATGATGTAACAAGAGTAGTATGAGTCAAATCTCTTGTTGCTTGGATTTTTTCATATATATCAATTGCAAGTCCAAATGCTTCTTCTAATGCACGTCCTACAACATTATCAGCACCTTCCGTAAGAATTTCCGCATCATCAATTGAAAGTACACCGGTTGCATCCAACTCGGCTTTAATGTTGTTTGAATTTAATGCGTCAACGAATTCACCCAATGTTGTTGTACCGGAAACATTGAATGTATAAATTCTGTCATTTGCCTGAATGTACATGTTTCCTGCGTTATTCATTCCCAAATCGCTGAATGTAGTGCTTCTTTGTGCGGCACTGTAGACCGTTTCCGTCTGGGTAATTTTCATTGTTTTTGTCAGATAACCTTCATTTACACCCGTAAGTTGTAGAATTTCTTTCAAATTTGTGTCATGGTCGTTTATTGCGTTATCGTCCAAACCGATACTAAATACCCCTGAAGAAGCGTTGTAATATGCCTCTACCCCAATATCATTAAGTTTTTGTGTAAAAGTAGCTAATGTATCATTTTTAGTAAGTGTAAGTCCTCTTGTAATTCCGTCAACAATAATATCTATTTGGCTGCCGGAATCTGAAATATTCATTCTGACAATGTTGTTACCTTCTCCAACCGATAAATCCGTGAGTTTTGTAGACGCTCCGGCTGTCGTTGTTTCGTCATAGGTGTCAATGTAACTGCTGGTTGTTGTCGTGTTAGTAGCGAGTTGTTCAACTACAATATTGTAGGTTGCCTCTTTAGCAGATACGGAGGCTGTTGCGGAAAGTATTGATGAATCTGATGAAACGGCGATGTTTTGTGAAAATATGTCGGTTGAAATATTTGCAACTCTTGCTTCTGTAATCTTTGAAAGAGTTGATCTGAAAGCGGTAAAGAAAGACTGGATAGTATCTAATGTTGATTGCGTGATTTGTAAGTCACTCTTTTCTTCTTCGAGCGCAGAAACCTTAGCCCTCTTGAGTGCGACCAGAGATTCGACCCATGAGGATGTATCCAAACCAGATGCAAGTCCGCTAAATGAAATGCTCACTTTTAATGTCCTGCTTTACTACTTTCACGCTATAGCAATGCAATCTAATCATCTTTTGTAGGGGTAAATTATCTTTTTCCGTGATACTTTATTATGATTCTTTCCAGTGAAATATTACATCGCTACTTTATATAAATATTATAACATATGTTTATAATATTTCAAGTGTTTTTAAAAAAAATATTTATACATTGATTGCAATTAAGTCAGGATTGTTTATTACATTTCGAACGTAGTTATAGTAATCGTTCTTGTAGCCGTACTTTTCAATTTTTTCAAGAAGTTCCTCTTTTGTAATGAATCCTTGATTGTATGCAATTTCTTCCAGGCAAGAAATTTTTACTCCTTTATTTAATTCCATCGATTGAACAAATTGGCTCGCTTGTAACATAGAATCGTGCGTTCCTGTATCAAGCCATGCAAAACCGCGTCCAAGAATTTCGACGTTAAGTTCGCCTCTATCAAGATAAATTTTGTTTAAATCTGTGATTTCTAACTCACCTCTTGACGAAGGCTGTAGTGTCTTTGCATATTTGCAAACGTTGTTATCATAGAAATACAGACCTGTGACTGCGTAATTCGATTTCGGATGCAGCGGTTTTTCTTCAAGTGAAATTGCCTTTTTGTTTGAATCAAATTCAACGACTCCAAATCGTTCGGGATCTTTTACCGTATATCCGAATACAGTTGCACCTGCGTGTTTTTTTAACGCATCTCTCATAATTGTCGAAAATCCTTGTCCGTGGAAAATATTATCTCCAAGTATCAGCGCTACTTCATCATTTCCGATAAAATCTTCCGCAATAATGAAAGCATCAGCAATTCCTCTTTGTACATACTGAATTTTAAAAGACAAATTTAATCCGTATTGTGAACCATCTCCAAGCAATTTTATAAAATTGTCATAGTCTGCTTCATTTGTGATAATCAGAATATCTCTTATTCCTGCCAGCATTAGTGTTGAAAGCGGATAATAAATCATCGGCTTGTCATAAATCGGCAGCAGAATTTTTGATATAGGCTGTGAGGCCGGATATAATCTTGTTCCGGCACCACCTGCCAGAATAATTCCTTTCATTTATGCTCCTTTACTTGTTAACATTAGAACAAATTCTATCAAGACATGCTCTGTCTAAAAGGCATGACGAACTGACATGGTATCCTTGTTTAGATTTTGAATCAATCAAATATACAAACGGTACATATCTTGCGTTGTATTTTTTTATCAGTGAGTGTTCGTATTCTGTATTTGCGTTGATTTTAACAAAAGCAATGTTTTTGTTGTACATATTTGATATTTTGTGGTAATTCGGTTCAAATCTCTTGCAATATCCGCATTGAGGAGTATATAAGTACAAAAAGACATGTGCTTTTGATGCCATAGCACGTTCAAGTTCTCCTGCAAATGCAGAGCCCGATAGTAATAAAATAATCAGTAATAAAAACTTTTTATACATAATATGATAGTATCATTATTATCATTGTTTTTCAAGATTTTTTCTTTTATTCCGAAAAATTGTACATATATCCGTTGACTTTTTTAAAATTGTTATTAAATATCAATTATGACTAAAGATTATTATAAAATTTTAGACATAACGGAGTTTAGTACACAAGATGAAATTAAGAGTGCGTACAGAAAACTGGCGCGTAAATGGCATCCTGATGTTGCAGGAAATTCTGATGATGTTATAAATAAGTTTAAAGAAATTAATGAAGCATACGAAATTCTTTCCGATAAAGCGAGAAAAGCGGATTATGATACGGCAAGAAGATTTTATAATTATGCTTCGGGAACTTCCGAGAAAAAAGAAACCGCATCAACCGGAAATGCGACAAATCCTAATTCAAAAACTTCAACAAAAAAAGAAGAAACAAAGGATTCCGGAAAAAAGTTCGGGTTCTCTTTTAATTGGGAGGAAATTTTGTCCAAAAAATATGCAGAAATGCAGATGAAAAATGAGCAAAAGAAAAATGCTCCCAAAAGAGGTGCAGATATTAATACTGAAGTTGAAATATCGGTATTTGAAGCAATAAACGGAACTACAAAAACGATTAATCTTCTCCAGACACATGTCTGCCCTAAATGCGGAGGCAGAAAGTTTGTAAACGGCGGTGTCTGTAAACATTGTAACGGTAAAGGCGATGTAACAAGTTATAAGAAATCTACCGTCAGAAGCCCGGAAGGAATTAAAGATAATTCCAAAATAAGACTTGCCGGTGAAGGCGAAAACGGTATCAACGGCGCTCCTTCCGGAGATTTATATTTGACAGTTCATGTTGCGGAACCTAAAAATTATAAAACGGACGGGTTAAATATACTAAAAAATATTACAATATCACCCTATGAAGCAGTTCTGGGTTCAGAGGTATCTGTTCCGACCGTTAAAGGGAATGTCTTGGTAAAAATTGCACCTAATACAAGAAACGGTCAAAAAATCAGACTTAGCGGCTGTGGAATTTCAAACAAAGGACGCGAAGGTGATATGATTGTCACTGTTGAAATTCAGATTCCAACGAATGTTTCCAATGAAGAAGTTGAACTTTATAAACGCCTTAGGGAAATTGCTTTGAAAGGACAAATTTAAAGTTTTTTATAAACAAATAAATTAACCTTGATTTTTTCTGAATAATCATTAATAACATATCAGTGAGGTAAAAATATGTTTTTAACAAATTTATTCAATTTAAAACCAAAATGTACGCACGATAAAATTACACCTGATATTGAGCAGGGTTACTGTCCTGATTGCGGTAAATTAATAAGAAACGAGTGGTATATTACACGCTGCAGTTGTTGTGGTGTCAAGATGAAAGCAATGGTAAAAAACGGCGAAATTGTCCCTCA